>CANRNP010000018.1 GCA_947632015.1 uncultured Clostridia bacterium
CCCTGCCCCGCACGTTCTAAATACGTCACCCTGCCCCGCGCGCTGTTCTGTTTCTCTAAGCGCGGCACGAGGAGCAAAGCTCCGAAGTAGCCGACGAGCATTCCTAAATTGTCACCCTGAGCGAAGTCGAAGGGTCGCCGCAATTTTAACGCTGAGGCGATTCCTCGACTACGCTCGGAATGACAAATAAAAAATGGCGAAGTAGCGCGCCTCAATTTGGCAAATCCTTTTGCCTTCTTGTCCTTCAACGCGAACGAGAGGACAAAAAGGTTAAACCGCTAAGGCACGTTTCCTCACGAAAATTTTCCGACAGGAAAATTTTGTGAACCTAAATTACTTCTGCGTTAGGCGGAATTCACTTCCGCCGTGCGCGCCTCAATTTGGCAAATCCTTTTGCCTTCTTGTCCTTCAACGCGAACGAGAGGACAAGCAAGTTAAACTGCTAAGGCATGTTTCCTCACGAAAATTTTCCGATAGGAAAATTTTGTGAACCCCTATTCGACATCGTCGGCGCACGATTCCATATAACTTGCCCGTAATTGTCCGCAGGCGCCGCCTCGTCGCGGCAAACTCCGTTTTTGCGCCTTTTCGCTTCGCAAAAAGGCTGTTTTGCTCCGTTGCCGCTCCTCTTCCCACAAAAATACTTCGTCTTTTTGCGGGAGCCCTATTCGACATCGTCGGCGCACGATTCCATATAACTTGCCCGTAATTGTCCGCAGGCGCCGCCGATGTCGGAGCCCATGCTTCTTCTGAGGGTGGCGGAAATGCCCTGCCGCTCCAAAACTTGCAAAAATTTGCGGGCGTCGCGCTCATCTGCGGCGCGGAGCGAACGCTCTTTCACCGCATTGAGGCGGATGAGATTGACATGGCAGGGCTTGCCTTTCAACAACCCGGCAAGCGCCTCGGCATGCGCTTCGTCGGCATTCTCGCCCGAAATAAGGGTATATTCGAAGATATACCGCCTGCCCGTTTGTTCGAAGTAATACGCGCAGGCGTCTAAAATTTCGCAGATCCGGTACCGCTTGGCGATAGGCATGGTGCGGGCGCGCTCTTCGTCGGTCGTCGCATGGAGAGATACGGTGAGATTGAGCGGGATCCCCTCCTGCGCGAACTTTCTCATTTCGGGCACCAGCCCGCAGGTGGAGAGGCTGATATTCCGCGCGCCGATCGCGATCCCCCCTTCCGCCGTGACATTCCGCAAAAACCGCACGACGTTTTCGTAATTGTCGAACGGTTCGCCGCTCCCCATGAGCACGACGTTGGTTACGGCGCGTTCTTTTAAGGAACCGCCTTCGCTGCGGTTGACCGCGAGGATCTGGCAGAGGATCTCCCCCGCCGTGAGGTCGCGGATCTTTCCGCCCAGCGTGGAAGCGCAAAACTTGCACCCCATTCTGCAACCCACCTGCGTGGAGACGCACTGCGTGTTGCCGTACTTATATTTCATGAGCACGCCCTCGACGAGGTTGCCGTCCGAAAGGCGGAAGAGATACTTTTTGGTGCCGTCCTCTTTGGAAACGAAGGTCTTTTCGATGCGCACGGGCTCCTCCTCGAACCGCTCCGAGAGGGCGGCGCGGAGCGCGGACGGAACGTTCAGCCCGGAGATCTTCTTCCCCTGCATGAGCCCGATGTAAATTTGTTCGGCGCGGAATTTTTTCTCGCCGAGGCGCTCAACGACGCCGCTCAGCTCCCCGCGGGAAAAATCTTGCAAGATCTCTTTCATTTCTTCCTCAATTTGGCGATATAGAATCCCGCCCCGCAGGCGGTATCGGGCAGGAATTGCAGCCCGAACAACGTCTTTTCATGGGCGAGCGGGCAATCGGCTTCTTCGGCCACGAATCCGCCGCCCTGCAAGAAGCCGCCGACGACGCCGTCGTTCTCCTCCCGCAAAACTGAACAGGTGGAATAGTAAAGGGCTCCCCCCTTTTTGACATAGCGCGCGCAATTTTGCAAAATGGCGCGCTGGACCGCGACGAGCTCTTCTATCCCTCGTTCGCTTTTCCGCAGGGGAAGATCGGGATTTTCGGCAACCGTCCCCAGTCCCGAACAGGGCACGTCGCACAGCACGCCGCAAAAGGCTTCCTCCCATTCGGGGCGAAAGCGAGAAGAGTCGGCCTGCATCGCCGTCACGTTCTTCACCCCCATGCGGGAAAGGTAGCTCCCGATGAGCGAAACGCGGTGCCCGTGCAATTCGCACGCCGTGATCTCTTTGCATTTTCCGGAGAGCAGAACGCTCTTTCCGCCGGGCGCGGCGCAGGCGTCGAGAAGGGTCTCGCAGGGCTCCACGACCGAGCACACGGCAACGCTCCCCACCGACTGGAAGGTATAATCTCCCGCGAAAAAGCCCTCGTCGCGGGTAAAATTCGGGAAAAGGAAGAGATGATCAAAGGGCGTCGTCTCATGCGGGCGGGAGAGATATTTTTCCTCGCCGCGCACGAACCGCACGCTCACCCCGCGGCTCCTTGCCGCCATGATCGCCTCGGCGCGTCCGCCGTACTGCTCTTTGAGTTTTTTCACGGCAAAGAGCGGGAAGTTATACCTGACGGAGAGCCCCTCGTCCCCAGCGGGAAGATGCACTTTTCCCCCGTCGAAATTGCGCAAAAAGGCATTCACGAACCCCGCCATTCCCCCCTTTCCCATTCTCTTTAAGAGGTCTACGGCGGTATCCGTCACCATATAGCGTGGTTTTTCGAGGAAAATGAGGTGAAAAAGGGCGATTTTCAGCAAAACGCGCACCGCCTGCTTGGGGCTCTTCGGCGCGAAAGTGCGGATGCAGAGCGAGAGATACCCGTCGTTTTCGAGCACGCCGTAAACCGTCTTAACGGTGCGGGCGCGGTGGAGCTCTTCGAGATCGGTCTCCGCGAGCGCAATTTTCAGATGCGCCCCGTCGGCGTAAATTTTCGTCAGAACGCGGTAAGGGTCATAGAACGGGTTTGTCAAAGCGCTGTCCTGCCTGTATTTTTCTTCCGTTCAGAAAGTCGCGCGCGGACATTCTCCGCCCGCCCGACGGTTGGAGCTCGGCGATATTCACCCCGCCTTCGCCGCATTTTACGATCAGTCCTTCTTTGGGTGAAGCGGCTATCACCGTACCCGCGGGCGCGTCTGCGGCACAGTCGGTCTCCTCCGCGTACCAGAAATTCAGGGGGACGCCCCCGATTTTTCCGAAGGCGAGCGGCGCGGGCGAGAGCCCGCGGATAAGACAGCTCACTTCGCGCGCCGTGCGGGAAAAATCCACCTCGGTGTGCGCAACTTTCTTACAGACGAAGCCTTCCCCCTGTTTTTTGAGGGAAAGTTCTCCCCGCGCGATCTTCTCCGCCGCCGTTACGATGAGCTCGCCCGAAAGGCGGGAGAGCCTCTCTTCGAGCGTGCCGAGGGTGTCGCTGTCGTAGATCGGGCATTTTTCCGAAAGGAGAATGTCCCCCGTGTCGAGACCGAGCTCTGTTTTCATGATCGTGATCCCCGTCTCGCGCCGCCCGTCGATGATCGCGCGCGCAATGGGCGCCGCGCCGCGGTAGGCGGGAAGAAGGGAGGCGTGGATGTTCCACACGCCGCGCGGAAAGACGTTCAGAACGTCCTCCGTGAGAATTTGCCCGTAGGCGCAGGTGACCATGATGTCCGCGCCGAAAGCGCGGAGGCGCTCCGCCTCGTTTTTGATCTTTTCGGGCTGAAATACGGGGATCCCGCATTCTTCCGCCGCCACTTTCACGGGGGAAGGGGTCAAAACGCCCTTCCGCCCCTGCGGTCTGTCCGGTTGGGTGACGGCGGCAACGATCCCGAACCTCTCATGCAGCCTTCGAAGGGGAATTTCCGCAAACTGCGGCGTGCCCGCAAAGAGTATCTTCATTTAATCCTCCGAGTCGTGGATGTTTTTCGCCTTATCGGTGTAGAGCACTCCGTCGAGATGATCGATCTCATGGCAAACGGCGCGTGCGAAGAAATCCCGCGCGACGAGGGAAAATTTATCCCCCTTTCTGTCCTGGAAGATCACCTTGATCTTGGAGGGACGGGTGACCGTTCCCGCTTTTCCGCGCACGGAGAGGCAGCCTTCGGGTCCCGTCTGCTCCCCCTTCTGCCACACGAAAACGGGGTTGATGAGCTCGAAATACCCCTCCTCGACGTCTACCGCGACGGCGCGGACGGGAACGCCGACCTGCGGGGCGGCAAGTCCCGCGCCCTCGGCATGTTTGAGCGTCTCCTTCATGTCGTCGAGAAGGCGGCAGAGCTCTTCGTCGAATCTTGTGACCGGCTTGCATTTTTCCCGCAGCACGGGCGCGCCGACCTGTAAAATATCAAGTATCATAATTTCCCTTCTGTTCTGAATTGCCGCGGATCCGCGGGCGGTGCCCGCTCCCGGCGGAAAAAGCCTGTTTAGCTGAGATTGCTCGGATTTTCCTCCACATAGACCGCCGTCTTTTTGAAGGACGCCTCCGAGCAGACCTCGTAAATTTGTTTCAAGGGGGTCCCGTCGGTAAGGCGCATAAGCACCTGGTAGCGGAATTTTTCCTTGATGCGCTTGATGGGAGAGTGCATCTTATTGAAGAAGAGGAATTTTTCGGGGGCGTCCGCGTAGATCCGTTCGAGCTTCCCGTACACCTCTTTGAGCGCGGACACCGCCTCGCGCTCGTCCTCTCCCACGATCATCACGCGCACGATCTTCGCAAACGGCGGAAACATTCCCGCGCGCATGGCGATCTCATGCGCATAAAATCCCTCGTAATCGTACCTTGCCGCAAAGCGCAGAATGAAATTATCGGGATCGTAGGTCTGCAACACGACCTCGCCCTGTTGCTCCGCCCTGCCGCTCCTGCCCGCCACCTGCGTGATGAGCTGGAAGGTGCGCTCCCCGCTCCGGTAATCGGGAAAATGCAGGCTCATATCGGCGTCGAGGACGCCGACGAGGGTCACGGAGGGGAAATCGTGCCCCTTTGCGACCATCTGCGTCCCGACGAGGATGTCCGCTTCCCTGTCCGCGAATTGACGGAGGATCTTGTAATGCCCCTCTTTTCCGCTCGTGGTATCGTTGTCCATGCGCAGGATGCGCGCCGACGGATAGAGTTTTTTCAATTCCCCCACGACCCGTTGCGTGCCCGTTCCGATATAGCCGATATGGGTGCCGCCGCAGGCGGGGCAGCCCCGCAGCGCGCGGTATTTCGTCCCGCAATAGTGGCATTTGAGGCAATCCTCTTCGCTGTGGTAGGTCAGCGCGACGTCGCAGTGCTCGCACTTTGCCACATAGCCGCAGTCGCGGCAGAGAATGCTTTGGGAATACCCCCTGCGGTTGAGGAAGAGGATGGACTGGTTGCCTTCGTCGAGGCATTTTTTGAGTTTTTCGCGCAGGACGAGAGAAAAGGGCGAAGGATTTCCCCGCCGCACTTCCCGCCGCATATCCACGAGCTCCACCTGCGGGAGCGGACGGCGGTTGATGCGGTCGGGCAGGCGGACAAGCCCGAATTCCCCGTCCATTGCGCGCTTATAGGTCTCCACCGAGGGTGTTGCGCTTCCGAGAATGAGCTTGCACCGGTTGTAATTCGCCCGCAGAAGCGCCACGTCGAAAGTGTTGTAGCGGGGGGCGTTCTCGGAGGAATAACTGCCGTCGTGCTCTTCGTCGATGATGATGACGCCGAGGTCTTTCACGGGCGCGAAAATCGCCGAACGGGCGCCGATGGCGATACGGGCGCTCCCCTCTCTGAGCCGCATCCATTCGTCGAACCGTTCGCCCGCCGAGAGCCCGCTGTGCAGGATCGCCGCCTCCGAACCGAACCGCGAACGGAGCTGGGCGAGCATCTGGGGGGTCAAAGAAATTTCGGGGACGAGAAAGATCGCCGTTTTCCCCTTACGGAGCTGCTCCGCGATCAGCCTCAGATACACTTCGGTTTTTCCGCTCCCCGTTACGCCGTGCAGGAGGGTGACCGTCTTTTGCGTTTCGCCGATCTTTTTCAGCGCGTCCGTCTGCGCGTCCGTGAGGACGTGGCTCTCGGTTTCCCCCGGAAGGGTGCGGTAAGGGTCGCGGAATACGCGGCGCTTTTCCACCGTAACGGCGCCCTTTTTGATAAGCGCGTCGAGCGCGCCGCCGAACCGTTCCCGCAAAAAAGCGGTATCCGCCTCCCCGTTCTCCTGCAAAAAGGCGGCGAGGGCGAGCTGTTGCTTCGCCCGCGGGGGGATCCCGAAGTCCCCCTCCGAAAGGCGCGCGAAATTGCGGGTCGCCTCCCCCACCTTGCCCGTCCGCATTTCGGCGGGCAGAAAGAGGCGCAACACGAGCGCCATGGGACAGCGGTACCGCGCCGCCAGCTTGTTGGCAAGCGAGAGGCATTCCGCGTTCAGGGCGGGATAGTCCTCTTCGGTGCGGTAAATTTTTTTGAGTTTTTCGGGCGGGACGTCGCTTTTCTCTTTCACGCGCATGACAAAGCCCGTCGCCGCGCTCCTTGCAAAGGGCACGGTAACGCGCATTCCCGCCGCGACGTTTTCGTCGCAGACGTAATCGAAAATTTTATCGACGTCGCTGTGCGCGATGTCTACAATGACTTCTGCGATCACGGAAGATCTTTCCTTAAAAAACACACCCCGGAAGCGGGGCGTCGTTTTTTCAGTCTCTTGCGCACTTGACCTTGCCGCTCATGATCTCCCTGCAAGCAAGCACGATCTCTTTCTGTTTTCCGGGCAATTCGAGCGTCCCGGTCGATTGCATTTGCTCGATGATCTGCCGCGTGCGTTTTGCGGCGACGACGCAAAGCTCGTAGCGGGAGATCGGTTCTTCTTCCGTCCCTAATTTTCTCACGAGCGCGTCCACTGAGGGTTCGTTTACCATAATTCTATCTCCTTTCCGGTTTGTTTTTTTCCTGTTTGATGATTTCGAAGAGCTCTGCCGCGGCTCTTTCCAGATCGTCGTTCACGATCGTGTGGTCGAACTTTTCCGCCTGCGCGAGTTCGAATCCCATGCGCGAAAGCCGCCCTTCGATCTCCTCATCGTCCTCGCTGCCTCTGCCGACGAGCCGCGCTCTCAGCGTCTCCTTGTCGGGCGGGACGATCATCACGAGCACGGCGGCGGGGTAGCGCTCTTTGATACGGAGCGCGCCGACGACGTCGATGTCGAGCACGACGGAAATTTCTTTCAGCCGTCCCTCCACAAAACTTTTCAGCGTGCCGTAGAGGTTCCCGAAATGTTCGTTGTATTCGAGGAATTCCCCGCGGCGGATCCGCTCTTCGAACTCCTCTCTTCCGAGGAAGAAATAATCTTTTCCGTCCTTTTCCCCGCTCCGCGGAGCCCGCGTCGTGCAGGAAACGGAGAATTCGAATCCGCCGCCCCGCATCACGCGCTCCTTCAAGGTCCCTTTCCCGACCCCGGAAGGACCGGACAGCACTAATAAGATCTGTCTCATGTTATTCAAGGTTCTGGATCTGCTCCCTTACCTTTTCGATTTCGTTCTTCATTTCGAGGGCGTATGCGGTCAGGGCGGCGTCGTTGCTCTTACTGCACACGGTGTTGCATTCGCGGTTGAATTCCTGCACGAGGAAGTCGAGCTTCCTGCCCACGACGGGCTCCTCGCAGATCTTTTTGAACTCCGCGATGTGGGAGGAAAGACGGGTGAGCTCTTCGTCGATGTTGCACTTATCGGCAAACACGGCGGCTTCGGTCAGGATCCTGCTCTCGTCTACCTTTCCGCCGAGAAATTCGTTGATGCGGTCGGTGAGCTTTTTGCGGTACTCCTCCGCAACGAGCGGGGCGCGCAGGGCGATCTTTTCGCGGAGCGCGGCGATGGTCCCCATGCGGGAGAGCAGGTCGGCTTTGAGCCGCTCCCCCTCCTTCCTGCGCATTTCCCTGAGGGCGGAAAGGGCGAGCGCCAGCGCCTCTTTGAGCCCGCCGAGGAGAACTTCATCCGCTTCCGTCGCCTCTTCGGGGCGCACGACGTCGGGCGATTTCAAAAGAAAAGTGACCGTCGTATCGTCCGCAATGCCGGGGAACTCCCTTTTGAGGGTACTTGCCGCTTCTGCATAGGCGCGCGCCGCGGCAAGATCGACATAGAGTTTGCGCGCTTTTTCGCGCTTGTCGAGCACGCTCACAAAGACATCGATATGCCCGCGGGAAAGGCTCTCGCGGATGAGCGCGCGCATCGTCTCTTCATACGGATTCAAGATATGCGGGCACTTGATCGAAACATCGAGAAAACGGTTGTTGACCGAGCGCACTTCCACGCCGATTTCAAGCCCGTCTTTGCGGTAGTCCCCCTTGCCGAATCCCGTCATGCTGTACATAAAAATTCCATCCTTGCGTACAAACGCGCATTTTGCGATACGGTGTTATTATAGCATACCTTTCTCGTTTAGGCAAGTCATTTGCAAAATTATTTTCCTGCAAGGCGGGCGAGAAACTCCTCTTCCCCCACGACGGGAATTCCGAGGCGGGTCGCTTTGTCGAGCTTACTGCCCGCTTTTTCCCCCGCGACGACGAGGGTGACTTTTGCGGAGACGGAACTCAGGCAAACGCCTCCCTCTTCCTCGATGCGCTTTTGCGCTTCGGGGCGGGACATGGAGGAAAGGCTCCCCGTTAAAACGACCGTCTCGCCCCGGAAAACCCCTTCGGCGCGCTCCTTTGTCTGCGGCTCCACCCCCGCTTCGCGCAGGCGGACGAGCTCGGAACGGTTCTCCTCGTCCGAGAAATAGGCGAGAATGGCGTTTGCGGTGATCTCGCCGATGTCCTCGATCGCGACCAGCTCGCCGAAGGTGAGCGCAGCGACCGCCTCTACGCTGCCGAACGCGGCAAGATCGCGCGCGGCGACCCTTCCGATGCCGCCGATCCCGATGGCGTAAAGAAACCGTTCGAGCGGGATGCGCTTGCTCTTTTCGAGGGCGCCGAGAAGGTTGTTCACCTTCTTCTCCTTGAATCCCTCCAACCCTTCGAAGGAGGAGGGGGTAAGGGCGTACAAATCGGAAAAACGGCGCACCCCCCTCTTTTCATAGAGCAGGGTAAGGGTCTGCTCGGACATTCCCTCCACGTCCATGGCGTTTTTGGAGCAGAAGTGGGTGAGCCGCTGCACGACGCGGGGCGGGCATTCCGCGTTGGTGCAGAAGAGATTCGCGCCGACCTCTTCCACGGGGCTTCCGCAGGCGGGGCAGACGGTGAGCTTTTCCACGGGCACGCCGCCATCCTCTTCCGAGACCGCGCCCAAAATTTCGGGGATCACCTCGTTGGAGCGGCGGATGAGCACTTTGGAGCCGACCTTCACCCGTTTGCGGGTGAGATCGCCGAAGTTATTGAGGGTCGCGCGCCGCACGGTCGCCCCGGCGAGTTCCACGGGCTCCACTTCCGCAAGGGGAGTGAGTTTTCCCGTGCGCCCTACCTGCCAGAAAACGCTTTTTACCGTCGTTTCCGCCTCTTCCGCCTCGAACTTGAAGGCGATCGCCCAGCGGGGGAATTTATCGGTAAAGCCCATCTCCTCGCGCACCTTCGTCTCGTTGATCTTGACGACGGCGCCGTCGGTGAGCACGTCGATCTTTTTGCGCCCGATCTCGATCTCGTCGATCGCGCCGAGCACCTCCTCCCCGTTTTTGCAGACTTTGAAATAGGGGTACGTTTTGAACCCTTCCCGCCTGAGGAATGCCATCGCCTCCTTCTGCGAAGGGACGGGAGATTCGCTCATATAGTTGATGTCGTAGAAGAGGATTTCGGGGGAGCGCTTTGCCGTTACGGCGGGGTCGAGGTTGCGGATCGCGCCCGCCGCCGCGTTGCGCGCGTTTTTGAGGGGCTCTTCGGGGTGCTCGCGGTTGTATTTTTCGAGGACGGGCAGGCGGATGATCGCCTCGCCGCGCACTTCGAGGGTCCCCTTGTAAGAGATCCTCAGCGGATAGCTCTTTACGGTGAGCACCTGCGCGGTGACGTCCTCCCCCTCGGTGCCGTTGCCGCGGGTGGTGGCGCGGACAAAGACGCCGCCCTCGTAGGTGAGGCAGATGGTGAGCCCGTCGAACTTATACTCCACGGTATAGGTGGGCGAGCCGTGTTTCTCCGCGCGGGTGAAGAAGGCGGACATCTCGTCCTCCGTCACCGCCTTGTCGAGCGAATAGAGGCGGGCGATATGGGCGTGCCGCTCAAAGCCCTTGACCGGTTCCCCGCCCACGCGGCGGGTGGGCGAATCGGGCAAGACCGTTCCCGTCTCCCGTTCGAGTTCTCTCAGTTCGTCGTACAGACGGTCGTATTCCCTGTCGGGGACGCTCGGATCGTCGAGAACGTAATACTCGTACGCCCAGCGGTTGAGAATTTCGCACAGTTCGTGCATGCGGTCCATGATCATTCCTCCAACACGGTAAGCGGCGCCAAAACCGCCGCCAGATCTTTATTTCCCGCCGTCTCGAAACGGACGGTCACGATGGGATTGCCCGAACCGTTCCTCACGGCGACAATAACTCCCCGCCCGAACCGCGGGTGGCTGACCTTCGCCCCCACGACAAAACGGGAAATTTCCACGCCGGCGTTGGTCCTTGTGACCCGCGGCGCCTGCGGCGTCCGTTCGGCGGGGGCGCTGCGGGGCGGGGGAGCCTGCTTCCCGAAGGTAAAGCTCTCCTCTTCGCCGCGCCGCTCCGCGCCGAAACTTTTCCCGCCCGGATAGGAGCGGTATCCCCCGTAGCCGCGCTGACCGGGATAACTGCCGAAGTCGCCCGAATAGCGCGCCCGCACGTCGCCGATGCCGAGCTCGTCGCCCAGCTCTTCCACGAAGCGCGAGCGCATGGTGGGCTGCCGCCTGCCGTAGAGGAAGCGGCTACGGCTGCGGGTGAGCCACAGTTTCTCCTTCGCCCGCGTGATGGCGACGTACATGAGCCGCCGTTCCTCTTCGAGGGAATCGGGTCCTTCGAAGGAACGGGCGGTGGGCATGATGTTCTCTTCGAGCCCGCAGAGGAACACACAGCGGAATTCGAGCCCCTTTACGGCATGGATCGTCGCGATCGTGATATAGTCGCCGTCGTCCATCTCGTCGGTATCCGAATAGAGGGTGATCTGTTGCAGGTAGTCGGAAAGAGAGCCGCCCTCGTTCATGCGCACGAATTCCTCGACGGAATTTTGGAATTCGTCGAGGTTGGCGCGCTTTGCCGCGCCCTCGTCGGTGCCGTCGAGGTACATGTCGTACATGCCCGACGTCTTGATGAGATAGGAAGTGAGTTTGTCGAGCGGAAGCTCCTCCGCGCGCAGGACGAGATCTTTGATATAATCGCGGAAAGAGCGCAGTTTCGATCTGGCGCCCGCGGGGAGAGGAAGCTCGTCGCAATCGAGCACGGCGTCGTAGAAGGAGAGTTCTTCGGCGTCCGCATAAGAGCGCAGAACTTCGATGGTCTTATCGCCGATCCCCCGCCGCGGCACGTTGATCACGCGCTGCACCGCCTCGCTGTCGAAGGGGTTGGAAACGATCCGCAGATAGGCAAGAACGTCTTTGATCTCTTTGCGCTCGAAGAATTTGAACCCGCCGAACACTTTATAAGAGAGATCGTACTTTGAAAATTCCTGTTCGAACGAGCGGGAGAGCGCGTTGATGCGCATGAGGACGGCGAAATCGGAGAGGCGGTAACCCCGCCTGCGGTATTCGGCGATGATGCGTGCGCAATAGGCGGCCTCCCCCGCCTCCTCGTCCGCCTCGAAATAGACGGGTTTTTCCCCTTCTCCCCGCTCCGTCCACAGCTTTTTGCTCTTTCTGCGGGAGTTGTGCCCGATCGAGGCGTTCGCAAGGCGCAAAATCGCCCCCGTGGAGCGGTAATTCTGTTGCAGTTTATAGATCTTCGCCGCGGGGTAGACCCGCTCGAAGCCGAGGATATTCGCGATCTCCGCCCCCCGCCAGCCGTAAATGGACTGGTCGTCGTCGCCGACGACGAAGAGATTCCCGTGCACGGAAGCGAGCAATTTGACGATCTCGAATTGCACGGCGTTGGTATCCTGGAATTCGTCCACATGGATATAGCGGAATTTTCCCGCGAGGTATTCCCGCGCCTCCGCGTCCTGCGCGAGCAGATCGCGCGCCTCGATGAGCAGATCGTCGAAGTCGAGCGCGTTATACTCTTTCAGGCGGGCGTTGTATTTTTCGAACACCTTCATCGCCATTTCGATGTTGCGCTCGCGGCGATACCGCGCCATGTAATCTTCGGGGCTAAGACCGAGCATCTTGGCGTTGGAAATATGATATTTCACGCTCTTCAAGAGGTCCTCTTCCTCGAAGCCGCACTCTTTGAACGCCGCCTTGATGACCGCCGCGCGCTCCTGTTCGGAATAGATGGAAAAATTTTCGCTCAGTCCCCTGCGTTCGGCGTACATGCGCAGGATCTTTACGCACATGGAGTGGATGGTGCACACCCACATCCCGCCGATCTCGGTGAGCGCGGCAAGCCGCTCTTTCATTTCGTTCGCCGCCTTGTTGGTAAAGGTGATGGCGAGGATATTGTAGGGCGGAACGCCGCTTTCGACGAGCCGCGCGATACGGGCGGTGAGGACGCGCGTTTTTCCGCTCCCCGCGCCGGCGAGCACGAGCACCGCGCCCTCGGTATCTTCCACGGGTTTCTGCTGTTCTTCGTTCAGGGTAAGCATAAAGCGATTATATCACAAATCAAAAAATTTTTCAACGGTAGAGCGGGAAAAGTCGGGGGTTTTCCCCGACTTTTTCATTTTCTTCCCTTGATCTCGAATTCGTATTCCCGCTTGAAGCGTTCGAGCGCCCGCAGATACCGTTCGGAGAGTTCGAGCGTGTAGCGCTGCTTCTCGGAATAGGAGAGGGTGGCGTAATATTCCTTATCGGTGAGCCTGCCGATGGCGTCGGAGACCTCTCCTTCCGTGAGGAGAAGTTCGCGGACTTTGAGATAGAACTCGTCGGGAGATTCGCCGCGGATCTGCGTTTCCACTTTCTTTCGGAAGTAGTGCTCCATCTTCTCTTCGTTGATCCCCTGCTGCTTGGCGTGGCTCCGCTCGCTGTCGAGCCGCTGCTCGCATTCCCGCCAAAAGCCTTTCTTCATGCGTGCCTTAGCTTCCTTTGCAAGCGTTTTCCAAGTGCGTTCCATATTTTCCTTCTCCTTCGGCAAATTTCGATTTGCTCCGACATTTTTTGCAAAAAAGATCCGTAACGTGCGTTACGGATCTTTTCTCAATTTCTGCTTCTCTTTCTGGCAGCTTCGGACTTCTTTCTCTTTTTTACGGAAGGCTTTTCATAGAACTCCTTCTTACGGAGATCTCCGATGATACCATCGCGGGAGCATTTTCTCTTAAAGCGGCGCAGAGCGCTCTCTAAATTTTCGTTATCCCCGACTCTGATCGTAGACATCCTCTCAACCCTCCTTCGCCGAAGCACTTATTTGCTTGATTATTATAGCAAAACCATTCTTCCTTGTCAAATTTTTTCACGCGCAAATTTACGGAATTTCCAAAATTTTCTCCGCTTCCTTTTCCGCGGCAAGGCGGGCGGATAAGGGGCGGGAAAAAGGCTATATCGCGCGGATCGCCTCAACGGGCTTTTTGCGGACGTTGAGCGCGACGGGAATCGTGGTCGCGACGAACGCCGTCACGAGGGCGACGCCGAGCACGATGAGCGCGTTCACCCAGTCGAACAGGAAGAAGGAATAGGTGAGGATCTCCTTCTCGATAAAGATCGGGTTGGCGATGGCGCAGGCGGCAAACGCGCCGAGACACCCCAGCGAAAAGCTCACCAGCGTGATCGCAAGCGACTCCACGAGGAAGATCTTGAAAACGTCCGTCCCCCTCGCCCCGACGGCGCGCAAAATGCCGATGTCCTTCTTCTTGGCGTTGATGCTCGCCGAGATAAAGTTGAACAGCAAGAGCGCGGCGAAAACGGCGAGGATCACCGCGACGGGTCCGACGATCGCGATGATCTCGCTGAGCACGCGGTTGCCGTAAGTGATGTCGAACGTGAAGGAATAGGGCGTAAAATAGTAGACGTCGCGCGCCGCGTCCACTTCCCGCTGGTAGCTCATGAGCGTGCGGCAGCGCCCGCTCCTGTTCTCCCGCAGGGTGGAATACAGATAGGCGTAAAGGACGCCGTCCGTATCCTCCCGGTACGAGGTGCTCCAAGAAATCCGCCCTTTCAGGCTCGCCAGCGCGTTTTCGTAATAGCTCTTGCTGATGTCGCAATCCTTGTTCTCCTCGTAAAACGTATCGGCGACGACGCCGAGAGAGGCAAAGGAGTAGCGGAAGGCGTCGCGCAGGGCTTCTCTTTGCGTCTCGGAGCCCTCTTTGCTTTGCAGGAATTCGTAAGCGGAGAAATCCTCGCCCGTATCGACGACCCCCACCACGCGCAGATAGATCGTCGTGGAGCCCGTGACCGCGGTGATCAGCTGTCCTTCGAGATCGGAAAAGGAATCGATAGGGACGGGCTGCGCGTCGGCGTTGACGCGATAGCCGTAGAACTTGAACGTTTCGAGGGTCTGCTCGGAGATGACGATCTCGCTGAACGTGTCGTTCGGCTGCGGCCAGCGCCCCTCCGTGAGGGTGAACGGCGTTTTGCTCTGAACGTCAGAGGCGCGGATGAACCCGTTGAAAAAGCGGATCTGGGCATAATAATAGTTCGCGCGGTAGGAGGGATCGCTCAGCGACGTCATCGAATTCATCGTACTGAGCGGGGAAAGATCGAAGTCGATCACGGGAATGAAATTCATTTCGGGATGCTCTTTTTCGAGGATGGAAACGTCGTTCTCGTCGAAGTGGAGCGATTGCGTCTGGTTAAAGGGAAAACTGCGCTCTTCCGCCGTCGCGTTGCTGTGGCAATACCCCTTTTTGAGCAAGACCGCCGCCTGAAAATCGCTCTGTTCGAGGGTACTCGCACAGATCTTTTGCTCGCTGTAAGTGATGAGGGTGGAAAACACGCCGAACACGATGAAGGCGACCGTCGCAAGAAGGGTGGTAAACGCCAGACGGACGGGCTTGAATCTGAGCCCAGACGCCCCCATTTTGAGGGCGTAGCGCAGAGGGAAACGGGAGCGGATAAAGTTCGTCTTGTCCTCCTCCCGCTCCGCTTCCGAGGCGGGCGTTGCGCAAAACGCCGCGCCCTTTGCCGCGGGAACTTCTTCCCCCGCCGAGATCACGAGCCCGCCCTTGTGCCGCCGCAAAAAGAAGACGACCTTTTGGGCGTCCTCGTCGGTGAGCGCCGCGCCGCACGCCACGGTGAGCGTCTCGCCGCTCTCGGTGAGGTTTTCCGCCTCCCCTTCGCCGCGGGTCATGTCCGAAATGATCTTGCCGTCCATGAGTTCGATGATGCGGTCGGCATACCGTTCGGCGAAATCGCGGTCATGCGAAACGACGACCACGAGCTTTTCCTTAGAAAGTTTTTTGAGCGTATCGAACACCTGCGCGCCGGTCGCCGAATCGAGGGCGCCCGTGGGCTCGTCCGCCATGATGATTTCGGGATCTTTCACGAGGGCGCGAGCAATGGCGACGCGCTGCTTCTGCCCGCCCGAAAGAGTGTTGGGGCGGCGGTCGCCGTACCCTTTCAACTCGACCTCTTCGAGGAGCCGCGCAACGAGGGCGTCGTCCTTCGGCTTGCCTTGCAGTTCGATGGCGAGCGCAACGTTTTCCGCCACGGTGAGCTCGTTCAAAATATTATATTCCTGAAAGATGAACCCGACGTAAGTGTTGCGGTAGCTGTCGAAATCGCTCGCGGAAAAGTCCTTCGAGGACTTGCCCTTTACGATGACTTCCCCTTCGTCGGGCGTATCGAGCCCGCCCGCGACATTGAGCAGGGTGGATTTTCCGCTCCCCGATTTTCCGAGCAGAAACACCATGCCCTTTTCGGGGAAATCCACCGAAACGCCGTCGAGCGCGGTCACCGTTTCTCCCTTCGTCGTGTATCGCTTGACTAAGTTTTTGACCTGTAACATCCCTTTCCCCCCAAAGGTTGTCCTCTGTAAAATAATACCCCCAGCGGGAGGTTTTGTCAACTTCGCGCAGGGGAGAGAAGAAAACTTTCACAAACATTTAATAAAATTCTTCGAGGATATGATCCGCCGCCCGCTCCATATACCCTTTTTTGCAATAGAGGGTGAGAATGGTGAAACGGTCGCGGATCCGATAGGCTTCGAAGAGCATTTTTTCTACGGTCCCGCGCGGAATGCCGAGTTCGGAAAAGCGGACGGGGCAGCCCAAACTGCCTAAAATTTGCAGGACGTATTCGCTCCCCGGCAACTTTTCGGCTTCGGCATACACCTTTTCGCACCCCTCGAGCGGGGGAAAGTCTTTGAGGTGATGATAGAGCCAAAGCGAAACGGCGGTGCCGAGCCCCACCTTTACGCCGTGCAGGGGAATGGGCTTGCCGCGGGCGAGAAAATCCATTTCGAGGAAATGGGACATGTGGTGCTCCGCGCCCGAAGCGGGGCGGGAATTGCCCGCGATCACCATCGCGTAGCCCGATATGAGCAGGGCGTTCATGAGCTGTTCTACGCCGCTCCGCTCCCCGCGAAGCAGGGCGGGCAGGCTCCCGTCGCACGCCTTCACCGCCTCGTACATGAGGTTGGCGGCTTCCGCGTTGTAGGGCTCCCCCGTGAGATCGCCCGAAATGCGCCAGTCGGCAAGACAGCAGTATTTCGCGAGGATGTCCCCCACCCCCGCGCCGATCATCATGCGGGGGGCGGCGCAAAGCACGGAATAGTCGATGAGAATATCTTTGGCGACCTGCGCGTTTCTCGTAATCTTGAACCCCTTTTCGATGAGGGGGGTAACGCCCGAAGCAAATCCGTCCATCGAAGGAGCGGTCGCGAACACGCCGCTCGGCTTTCCGAGGAGGAAGCCCGCCCGTTTGCAGACGTCGTTGAGGGTGCCCGCGCCGACGGCGAGGAGATAATCGGCGTTTTCCCCCGCCTTGCGCGCCGCCTCCACCGTCCGCTCGTCCGCGACGGGTTCCCGTTCGGGGAAGGAGAGCGGGAGCACAACGCTTCCGTTTCTTTGCAGTGCGCCCGCGATCTTAGAGGAAATGGGCAAGGTGTTTTCGTCGGTGACGACGAGCACCCTCTTCCCCCCGACGCTTTGCAAAAAGCGGGGAAAGTTTCCCTCTTCCCCCACTTCCGCATTCACGCCGAATGTTTGCGATAACGATCCGATCTTCATGATCTTTCCCTGTCAAGGTATTTTCCTTGACACCTTTTAGTATTTGTCAAGGTATTTTACTTGACAGAGGCGAGCAATTTCTCCACGTCCGCCTTGACGGGGGCGAGCGCTTCGCTTGCCGCCGCCTCGTCCTTCGCGCGGATGGAAAAATAAATTTTCAGTTTCGGCTCGGTGCCGGAAGGACGCACGCAGACGAAACTTCCGCCCGCGAGTTCGTAATAGACGCAGTTGCACTTCGGGATATTGAGCGGCGAGACCGTGCCGTCCTTCGCCCTTCTCAGATCCTGAGAATAATCGCGCACCGCTTCCACGGCAAAGGAGCCGAATTTTTCGACGCCGCGCGTTTTGAGCGCGTCTACGACGGCGTTCATCTCCTTCATCGCGTTCAGCCCCGAATACTGCACGGAAATGTTGCAGTCGAGCACATAGCCGTATTTTTCGTAGATCTCGCGCAGTCTGCCGTAGACCGTCTTGCCGATATAGGTGTAATAGCACACCATTTCGGCGCAGAGCATGGAGGCGACCACGGCGTCTTTATCCCGCGCGTGCGTTCCGCGCAAATATCCGCAGCTCTCCTCGAAGCCGAACACGAAGGTGTGCGAACCGTCCTTTTCCCACTGCTTGATCTTTTCGCCGATGAATTTGAAGCCGACGGGCGTTTCAAAGAGCGCCACGCCGAAATCTTCGCAGATCGCCTTTGCCATGCCCGTGGAGACGAACGACTTGACGACCGCCGCGTTTTCGGGCAGAGCGTTCTCCTCTTTGAGCCGCGTGAGGATGTAATCGAGGAGCAGAATGCCCACCTGATTCCCCGAAAGAGCGATAAATTCCCCCTTTTCGTCCTTTACGGCGACGCCTAAACGGTCGCTGTCGGGATCGGTGCCGAACACGACGTCCGCATGGATCTTGCCCGCGAGCGCGATGCCCATCGACAGCGTTTCCTTGAATTCGGGGTTGGGCACTTTCACCGTGGAAAATTCGGGATCTTTCGCCGTCTGTTCCTCCACGACGGTGACGTTGATGCCGAGTTTTTTCAGAACGGTCGTAACGGGGATATAACCCGAACCGTGCACGGGGGTGTAGACGAGTTTCAGGCTCTTGCCGCACTTTTTAACCGCCTCTTCGGAGAGGGTGAGCTTGGAGAGCGCCTCGATGTAGGTCTCGTCGACCTCGGCGGGCACCGTATGGATGAGCGGGCTGTTTTCGTCGCCCGAAACGGAGAGATAGTCGCCGATGCGTTCGATGAAATCCACCACGATCGCCGTCGCTTCGGGGGACATCTGCGCGCCGTCCTCGCCGTAAACTTTATATCCGTTGTATTCTTTGGGGTTGTGGGATGCGGTGATCATGATCCCCGCTACCGTGTGAAGATAGCGCACCGCATACGAGAGCATGGGCACGGGGTGCACGTCGGCGAACAGATAGGCTTTGATGCCGTTCTTTGCGAGCACCGCCGCCGATTTTTCGGCGAACAGGCGGCTGTTCCTGCGGGTATCGTAAGAGATGACGACGCCGCGCTCCATCGCCGCCGCGCCGAGCGTCTTTACATATTCCGAGAGCCCCTGCGTCGCCCGCATCACGGTGAACACGTTCATCATATTCATGCCGCATCCGATGATGCCGCGCATGCCCGCCGTACCGAATTCGAGCTCCCCGCCGAAGCGGTACTCCTTTTCCTTCTCGCCGAGCGCGGCAAGCTCTTGCCTGCACCCTTCGGGCAGTCTCGGATCGTTCAACCACTTTTCGTAATTTTCCTGATATGTCATCTATTTTTCTCCTTCCCCCCTTTGGGAGGATCTTTCCCGTGAAGGTCGGCGCGGGCGTTCAGTCGCCCATGCCTTCGGGCTTGCCGTCGGCGCCCGAAATGGTGCGGTACGAGAGGAAATATTTCTTCCCGTTATCCTCATAATAGTTCACGAACTGGATACTCAGGATCAGCAGATAGCTCGCGGGCACCGTGATGAGGAGCGCGCTCCCGAAGGTGCACAGCGCGAACACCACGTTGACGGCGGCGATGAGATAGATCGCGATGAGAAATTGCGAAAACCGCCCCGAAAAGCCCTTTATGCCGCGAAAACTCTCCTTGCACGCCGCAAAAACGCCCTTGCCGTCGGCAATGATCCCCGGCATCCACGCGGAGACAAACGCCATTTTAAGCGCTTGCAGGCAGATGAACGCCGCCATCGAGAGCGAAAGCCCGACAAAGACGGTTACGAGCCCCCACGAGGGAAGAAAGGACGGCGTGAAAAAGAAGAAAAACCAGCACGCCACCAGTGAGAACAGGTCGTAGAAAAAGGCGACGGGGACGTAAGCGGCATGGTAGAGGGTCGCCCGCAACAGATTTTTGAAATACGCCGACGAAAAACGGGTGATGCCGTACGTCTCCATTCTGTCGTTGATCATCTGCCCCATCGCAAACATCGCCGTGCCGTTGAAAAAGCGGGAGAGAAGATAGAGCAGGGCGACGCCGACCACCGACCACACGATCGAGCCGATCTGCGTGCCGAGCAAATGCAAAAACGCGGCGACCGCACCCGTGAACTGCTCGCTGAATCCAGACAAAAACGCCGAATCGCCCGAAGCGAGGGACTTGAAAAAGTCGCCGAGAAGGGTCACGATTTCGCGCGCCTGTTCGCTTCCGAAGATGACGTGCAGACCGAGCGTGACGACCGCATAGGAAAGGCTCAGAAAGACCACGTCCGTGATCAGGCGGAAGAGAAGCAGTTTATATACATTCGAAAAATTGTTGACGATCATGCGAAATGCGTTGCGAAATCTCATATCAAAGCTCCCTGTAACTGCGGAGGAGGTCCTCCCGGTCGATCTTGTCTGTTTCGAAGTAGAGCGCTTCCATGCGCACGCAAAAACTCAAATAGCCGAATACGAACATCACGAACGCCACGATCCCCGAAAGCCAGTTCGCCGCAAAGGAGAGCCCCATGAGCAAGACGAAGAAGGGCGCGTAGGTGATGAGAAGAGAGAGGATGAGCCGCCAACGGATCCCCACCGCGAGGCGGTAGGAATAGAGAAACGCGCTGTATGCGCCGAACCCCGTGATCTGCATGCAGGGCAGCCACAGATAGAACACGGAGATGAGGAAGAGCAGAACGAAGATGAAAACCAGCACGACGAGCACGAACATAAAGCCCGCGAACCCCTTTGCGGGGATGGCGGAGACGGCGAAGAGGATCGCCGAAAGGAGCGCCGCCCACAGCTCGTAGAGCGCCGTGAAGAAGAGGGTCATGGCGAGGAACATCGCGATATGGCTCCAAAACTGGGAGAAAATACCGCTGAGCGTCCGCTTGCCGATCCGCATGTGCTTCTCGACAAACGCGAGAAGGAGAGAGGTGAACACGATGAGGCAGAGGAGCGCGAATACGCTGTAAACGGCTCCGAGCGGGGAATCGAAGCGGATAAAGCTCCATGCGCGGAAGATCTCGAAAAATTCCAGCCCGAATTCCCCCGTAAAGAAGTTGCGCGCCAAATGTTCGATCGCCGCGAAATCGACGGAAAGGGCGAGAAAGATCGCCGGCATGACCGCGAACGGCAGGACAAACCAGAGATTCCTGAAAATGTACTTCCAGTGCTCGAAAACGATGCGCATTTCTCCCTCCTTTTCCCGCGGGAATTCCCTTCTCCGCTACATGATATTATATAACAAAATTTTTGCGGTGTAAAGAGTTTTCGGAAACTTTATTTTGCAAGAATTGCCGCCGCGCCGCGGCGCGCCCCGCCTTTCGCGGAAAAACCTTGCAAAATCCGCGCGGACTTGCCCATATTTTCCCGTTTTTGGATTGATTTTTCGACCGACGTGTGGTAAAATGAAAAGTGGGTCATGCCGTCACGCGCACAGGATGATGCGCCTGAAAACGGTTACGAAAGGAGTTCGGAATGAAAAATAAGATCAAGATCTTGATCCCGTGCCTTGCAATCCTCTTCGCCGTAGCGATGGGGATCAGCATCATCGTGGGATATTTCAATTTCATTGCGGAAAAAATGGAATCGGACAGCCGCTCCCATCTCATCGAAGTGTATGAGCAGGTCGACCATTCCTTTCTCTCCTTCATCGATATGAACTGGGGACTTCTCGACAGCTGCAACGACTATCTCGACCTTGCCGTACGCAATGAGGATTCTGCCGCCGACGCGGAGCAGGACATAAGCGCCTTCGTTGCCCGCAAAAAGGCGTTCTGGGGATTTTCGGGGTTCTACTTCCTCGACGAAGAGCGGAATTTCGTTACGCCTGAGGGAGAACGGGGACAGCTCAACCTCAGTTCGGGCTGGGACGACGTGATCGCGCGCAGAGAGCCCATTATGGCGGGCGATCAGCTCGCGGGACAGAACATCACCGTGTTCGCGGTGCCCGCAGAGCACGGGACGTTCCGCGGCTTCCCCTATTCCGCCATTGCCATCAGCTATACCAACAGCGATATTGCGACCGCCCTCAACGCCAACGCCTTTGCGGGGAGCGCCAAGTGCTTTATCCTCAACCGGAAGGGCGAAGTTCTCCTCTCCACGCAGGTGGGCGAGGGCGCTTATGTCAACTTCCTCACCTATCTCAAAAATTCCCTTCTCCAAAGCGCGGGGGTGCGCGAGGAAGAGCGCGAACGCATTTACAACGAGATCCTCGCGAACTTCTCCGCCATGCTCGACGACCTCGAAAAGGGCAGAACCCCTCAGACGGGGTATCTGCAAGCTCCCCTCGGCGTAGACAAACAGAAACATTGCATCATCTACATGCCCGTCGGCTACGAGGACTATTTCCTTTTGAGCTCGGTGCCGCAGAGCGCCGTGAGCGAAGGCTTTCTCTCCGCCCAGAGAGCCACCCTCCGCGTGATGCTCATCATCTTCGCCCTCGTGGCGGTCGCCGCCATCGCCTGCCTCGTCTTTTGGATCGTAAGGCAACTGCACAAAAACAAGACCGAACTCAAATACCGCGAATTGATGTTCGACGTCCTCTCCGGCACCGTCGACGATATCTTTATCATGATCGACGAGAACACGCAGAAGGTGGACTACCTCTCCCCCAACGTGGAGCGGCTTCTCGGCATCAAAAACGAAGAGGTCCAAAACGATCTGCGCGCCATGGCAAAATGCGCGGTGGAATATGACATCGTGGTGCCCAAAGAGGAGCTCGAAGAGATCCCGCTCGGCGGCAACAAACACTGGGAATGCGAATATATGCACCAGGCGACGGGCGAACGCCGCTGGTACCGCGTGACCATCTACCATATGAATATCCGCGATCTGCAAAAATATATCATCGTGATGTCCGACCGCACCGTCGAACAGCAGATGAACCAAAAATTGCAGGAGGCGCTCGACGCGGCGAAGAGCGCGAACGAGGCGAAGAGCAACTTCCTCTCGAATATGTCGCACGACATCCGCACCCCCATGAACGCGATCGTCGGCTTCTCCGTCTTGCTCGAACGGAGCGCGGACGACCCCGAAAAGGTGCGGGAATATACCCATAAGATCATGGCTTCGAGCCATCATCTGCTCAGCCTGATCAACGACGTGCTCGATATGAGCAAGATCGAGAGCGGAAAAACTTCCCTCAACGTGAGCCTGTTCGATCTGCCCGACCTGCTCGAAGAGCTCAGCATCATCCTCATGCCGCAGGCAAAGGCGAAGGAGCAGGAATTCACCATCCATACGCAGGGCACCCCGCCCGAATCGCTGATGGGCGACAGACTGCGGCTCAACCAGATCTTGCTCAACCTTCTCTCGAACGCGATCAAATATACTCCCGTGGGCGGGAAGATCGAATTTACCGTGTGTGAACTGCAAGATTCCGCCCCGCAATTTGCAAAACTCCGCTTTATCGTGAAAGATAACGGGATCGGCATGAGCGAAGAATTCCAGCAAGAGATCTTCAAGCCGTTCAGCCGCGAAAAGAATTCGGTGATCAACTCCATCCAGGGCACGGGGCTCGGCATGGCGATCACCAAAAATCTCGTTGACCTCATGGGCGGGATCATCACCCTCGTGAGCGCGCCCGGCAAGGGCAGCACCTTCACCGTGGAGCTCTCCTTCGCCCTTCCCGAAGAAAACAGCCGGCAAGAGGAATGGTACCGCCAAAAGATCGCCCGCATGCTCGTTGCCGACGACGAGGAGGAGATCTGCCTCAATATCCGCGAGATGATGCGGGATACCGGGGTGGACGTGAGCTATACCACGAGCGGCGCGACGGCGCTCGACCTTGCGATCCGCGCGCACAAGCACAATTCCGACTTCGACGTGATCCTCCTCGACTGGAAGATGCCCGGCATGGACGGCGTGCAGACGGCGCGGCTCATCCGCGAAAAGGTCGGGGCGCATATCCCCATTCTCGTGCTCACCTCTTACGATTGGAGCGAGATCGAGGACGAGGCGCGCGCGGCGGGTATCAACGCCTTTATGCCCAAACCCTTCTTTGCGACCACCTTCTTCCAGACGATAAAGCCCCTCTTCTCCGGCGCGGAAAAGCCCGAAGCCCCCGCTCCCGCCGAGGAGGGCGTGCTGAACGGACGGCGCTTCCTCGTGGCGGAGGACAACGAACTCAACGCCGAGATCCTCACCGAGATGCTCGACATCGAGGGCGCGCGGTGCGAAGTTGCGGTGAACGGCAAGATCGCCCTCGAAATGTTCGAAAAGTCGGAGCCCGGTTATTACGACTTGATCTTAATGGACGTCCAGATGCCCGTCATGAACGGTTACGAGGCGACGAAGGCGATCCGCAACTCTTCCCACCCCTCCGCAAAGAGCATCCCCATCATCGCGATGACGGCAAACACCTTTGCCGAGGACGTGAAGAGCGCCTTCGACGCGGGAATGGACGGACATCTCGCAAAACCGATCAATATGGACGCGGTGCGCAGTACGCTCGCCCGCTTCCTGAAAAAAAATGCCCAAGACTTTGAGGAGGATGACCGTAAGTGAAGAAAGGAAATCTTGTGATCGTGGCAACGGCGCTCTTTTTGAACGCCGCCCTCTGCGCCTGCGGCGGGAAGGCGATCGACCCCAACGCCCTCACCATTATGGGAAAAGCCAGCGATCTTCAAAAAACCTACATGACCCGCATTTTCGATCTCTATCGGGAAACGACGGGAGAAAAACTCAACATTATCGCCATAGAAGATTCCGCATACGAGACAACCGCGCTCGAAAAATTTTCCAAAGGGGAATATCCCGACATCTTTTTGCACTTCAACAACGCCGATCTGCAACGCTTCGACGTAGCGGCGAACTGCTACTATCTCGACGGGGAAACGTGGGTGGACGATCTGACGGACGGCGCCTATCAATATTGCCTCGACGCGGAGGGACGGCTCCTCGGTCTCCCCTTTTGGGAGAGCTCCGTTTCGGGCTGTTACTATAACAAGACCCTGCTCGACGAGATGAGCCTGCGCGCCAGCACCACGCAGGAAGATTTCGACGGGCTGTGCGCCGCCCTCAAAGAAGTGGGCAAAAACGCCATCTGCTGGCCCGGCAACGGATGCTCGTGGATGTACCAGTTCGGGCTCGACCCCGTGTTTGCGGACGATCCCGACCTGCTCGAAAAGCTCAATTCCAACCAAACGACTTACGCGCAGATCCCCGCCGTAAAGGACATGATGCAATGGATCTACGACGCGGAAAACAAGGGCTGGTTCGGCAACAATTCTCTCGAAGTGGGTTGGGACCAGATCGGAGAACAGCTGAGTTCGGGCAGATCGGTGATGACGTTCATCTGGGACACTTGGTTCTACACCGATTTCAAACCGGGCAAATACACGGTAGACGACTTCGCGCTCATGCCTGTCTTTCTGAATACCGCCCCCGAAGGCACCTACGAAGGCGGCAACCTCAACATGATGATGGTGTATAAAAACAGCGAAAAGCGGCAAAAAGCGCTCGATTTTCTCGCCTTCTGCGCCGAGCCCGAAAATTACAACGTCGCCTTCGACGGCATCTCCACCGTGAATTGCTTCAAAGGACAGACGACGAATATCCAATCCAAGATGGTAACGGACGCGCGGGATTCCATCGACAGGCACGAACGGGTGTCTACCGCGGCGACGAAGATCATCGGTTACAGCGCCGACGACATCGCCCTGCTCGTAAACGACCTCTTCCGCGAAAAACTCACGATCGCGGAGCTTGTCACCCGCATGGACGAGGACCGCAAACGCATAGCAAAAGGCGAGGGCGTTGCGGGATTTTAAGCGTTTAACGGCAGAAAAACGGCAGAAAAACGCCGCCCGACGGGCGGCGTTTTGATTTTTCTTTGTTTTGATTTTCTTTACGCGGTTATGCGCGTTCGTAGAACACGATCGTCGTGGAGACGCTTACGTCGGCATTCAACAGATCGTCTCCCCTGCCCTGCGGTCCGATGTTGAGGCTCGTCATCTGGCAGCGGAAGCCCGTATGGAGCAGGGCGTGCAGGACGGAGCGCGTCTTTTCGTAGACGGTCGCCGAATCGCCCTTCGTTTCGGAAGTGACGCTGAACGAGAGCCGCACCGAACGGGTATATACCTTCTTGTCCGAAGTGAGTTGCGGCTGGGAAAAGACGATATTGACGGCGTTCTCGTCGAGCCCGGCAAAGATCGCCGAGAAGTGGGCGGAGAGCGTTTCCTGCTGCGCGTTGTTGTTATACTGCGGCATTTCGGTGCTCAGCCCCTCGCTTTTGTTGATCTCTTCGAGCTCCTTTTGCATATCATCGTAACGGTTCCGCTCGATCTGCGCATCGGCGAGGTCCTCTTGCAGTTGTTCGCGCTCGGCGTCGAGCTCCTGCGTTCTCTGGCGGATGGGATAATACACCAGACCGAAATAGAGCCCGATGATGATGACGACGAGAAGAACGACGAGCAAAACGATCTCGCGTACCGTAAAGCGGCGGTTCAAATACTTGTTCGCCATTGTTTAATCCTCCTTCACCTTCGTGGCGTCGTTGAGCAGAACGGTGAGGCTCACGTCTGCCAGACTGTTTTCCATTTTTACGTTCGTAACGAAAACGTCGTTCACGCGCTTGTGCTCACGCATTTCGGTCTGCAACGTCTCCACTTTATCGGACGGCACGCCGGAAAGATTGAGTTTTACGGTGTTGCCGGTGATGTCTACCGAAGTCGCCTTGCCGTATTTGAACGCCGTTTCTCCGAGCATATCGAGGACGTCCTCGCGGTCGGCGATCGTCTTGTCGAAGTGCTCGTAGTTGTATTTGAGATAGTCGTTTTCCACCCTCTCGAATTCGTCGTCGGGGACGTCGAGCCTTTCAAGCCGCGTTTGGTCGGCGCGAAGGTCGGCTTCCGCCTGTTCGAGTCTGCGATAAGGCATGTAGGCAAAGAAGTATTCGATGGCAAGAAGCAAAATCAAAATGATCGCAAGAAGCAGGAAGAACAGCTCGAAAGAGATGTCCTTTCTGTCCTTCATGAAGAGGTTTACCGTCTCTTTTGCGGAATATTTTTTTGCGACGTCCGAAGAGCTCACGGGGCGCGCCGCAGTGGCGGCGTCGTAAAAGGTGACTTCTACTTCGGCGTCTGTGTCCTTACGGGAAACCGGCATATACGTTTTTCCTCCTTATTGCATAGTGGCGCCCGCCGCCGCGGCAACGAGCGGGAAATCGATGTCGTCTTTCGACTTGTTCTCTTCGAAAAACTCGTCGAGATCGATCAGCTTCACGGGCAGGACGCTCCGGAGCGTGTTCATGAGCGCTTCGTTATGCGCGCCGCCGCCGCAGCAGTGCAGATGTTCGAGCGTGCCGCCGCCGTTGAAGAGATAGAAGTTCACGGCTTTGAGCACTTCGATCGCCATTGCGTTGTAGATAGAACGGCAACCTTCGAGTTCGTTACAGCCGCTGAAATTGTTCTCGCGGTAGGTGCCCGCCATATACGAATCGACGCCGAAATGTTCGGAAATGACTTCGTCGAGGGCGTTGCAACCGTAATCGATCACGCGGACGCTCTCGAAGAGCGTTCCGTCGAAGAGATAAAGTTTGACCGCATTGTGCCCGATGTTGAGTACGCCGTGGTGATGCGCGTCCCCCTTAAAACGGCGGAGCAGATTGACGTAGGCGAATTCTTCGGGAATGATGGTTTTGAGCTTGAAGCCCGCCTTCGAGAACATGGCAGCGTAATCGCGCACGATCTCCTTACGGGTCGCCGCGGCGAATACGTCGAGTTCGGGGGGAAGGTCCTTCCCCTTCGAAACGGCGCTTATCACCGAGCAATCGAAAAAGTAATTGCTCTTGTCGTCGGTGATGAAGTCCTTGAACCCGTACGGGAGATTGAACATGAGCTGGTCGCGGGTGTTTGCCGAAACGTAGAAACGGCGGCAGTAGCACAGCGGCGCGGGAAGCACGAGCGCGGCGGTGCGCACGCGCAGTTTTTGCGAGCGGCGGAGTTCTTTGAGGAAGTCCGTCATTGCCTCGTAAGATGTGATCGTCCCGTTTTTTACGAGATCTTCGGGAAGGCGCATGGTAATGCCGCGAACAATACTGCCGCCCTTTTGTACGGCGATATGGATCGCATGATTCCCGATATCGAAGCCGACGCAATTTTTCATGAACGTTCTCCTTTTTTATAGTATGAGAGATAAATACAGGTCTATGAGCTCCTGACCGACGAGCAGGGTAACAAATGCGGCGACCGAGATCGCGGGACCGAAGGGGAATTCCCTCTGTTTGCCCCCGCGGGAAGCGAGCGCGCACAAAAGTCCTACGATACAGGCGATCAGAAGCATCAATATCCCCTGCCACAGCCCCGTAAACAGGGCGAGGACGAAGAAGAATTTTATATCTCCCCCGCCGAGGCTCTCCTTCTTCAACAAAAAGTCCATGAGGAGAGAGAGCAACAGCACGCCGCCGCCGATGAGAAGAGAGGCAAAGAGAGCGTCTTTTGCGCGCGCTTCCCAACCGCCGTGCGGATAGAAAAAGATCGCAAATACCGCTACCGCGAACAGGAGCAGACCGTCGGGGATCTCCATCGAATCCTGATCGATGAGCGCAACGGCGAGCAGAGCCGTGAAGAGGAGCAGATATTCCGCCGTAACGAAGCTGAGCCCGAACCGAAAGAATACGGCGGCATAGGCAAACGCGGAAAGGAGCTCCGTCATGAGGCACCTGAGCGGAATGGGCGCGCCGCAGTGGCGGCACCTTCCCCGCAGGAAGAGGTAGCTGAAAATGGGGATAAGCTCCAAAACGCCAAGCGTTTTGCCGCAGACGGGACAATGGCTTCTGCCGCTTATCACGCTCTCTTTTGCGAGATAGCGGTCGGCGGCGCAGGTGACGAAACTCCCCATACAGGCGCCGAGCACAAACAATATGATTCCGAGATATATCTGCAACAGGAGCATAGTTTACTTTTTATTGTGCCCTTGCCTTTGCCCCCTCCTTAGGAGGGGGGCTGGGGGGTGGTGTCCTTCGGTTCTGAATTAACACCACCTCAGTCACTCCGTGACAGCTGTTTTGGCGGCAGGTACCGCCAAAACCCCGTCGCGCCCTTACAGCGCTCCTGTCGCGGCGCAGTTCACAGCGCACCGCGCTGTTGAACAGAATTGCGCCGCTCCTCCTCAAGGAGGAGCCAAGTTTCGCCGATGTCATGGCGGGGGCGGGGACGCCGCCGCCATGACATCGGGGGGGCTGAATGCCCCGCCTCTGTCGTATTCTCCGCTACCGCCGCATCCCTCATCCCTATCGTCGGCAACGGAGTTGACTTTTTTGTTGGTTAGCTTTATGCTACATCCGTTTTCTCAATAATAACTTCAACAGCGTAGCTACCACTATCATATTTATACTGCGCATTAGTTCCAACGGCAGTATATGCGTCATCATCCGTCAATGCGGCAGAACTATCAGCTGTAATTGTGATGGTGTCAACTTCACCGTCTTCGCCAACTGTCGCCTTAGCCAACCACTTTTCGACCTTATCAGCACCCGTCAGTTTGTAGGTCTCCTGGTCGGAAAGGATCGTCTCAATAGCAAGACCACGAATAGCGCGGCAGTTAGCTTCACCAACGCGCTCTTGCGCTTTGTTCAAAGCGGTCACAAACAGCGGAACTGCAATAGCAGTAAGGACAGCGATGATCGCGACAACGATCAAAAGCTCTGCAAGGGTAAAGCCCTTGCGATTGTTTCTTTTCAACATTTTTTTACTCCTTATAAAATCATGATTTTTATTTCATACGTTGCAGGGATGATACAACGCTTGAAACCTAAGTTTTATTGTTCTCCTTTTTTTATTTTGCCTTGCCCCCTCCTCAGGAGGGGGGCTGGGGGGTGGTGTCCTTCGCTTCTGAATTGACCACCACCTCAGTCACTTCGTGACAGCTGTTTTGGCGGCAGGTACCGCCAAAACCCCGTACTTCGCGGCTATGCCGCTCGTGCCGCCCTTCGACAACATGGAACGTGCGGGCGGTCTGCGCCAACACCACCTCAGTCACTTCGTGACAGCTCCTCCTCAAGGAGGAGCCAAGGGTAATA
>CANRNP010000019.1 GCA_947632015.1 uncultured Clostridia bacterium
GCTCACTCCTGTCACAGCGCGCCAACGGTTATCAATCGTTGGCAGAAGGCGCTGTTCCACCTCAAGGGGTGGGCAAGGGGGAAGGAGCAAAGAATCGTTCGAAACCATAAAATCACTTGCGCGAGAAGAACCACGCTTCTTCGCTGCGCGCCTCAATTTGGCAAATCCTTTTGCCTTCTTGTCCGATGAAACGACCAAGAGGACAAGCAAGTTAAACCGCAACAGCACGTTTCCTCGAACGATTCTTTACGAAGCAACACCCCCTCAGTCACCTACGGTGACAGCTCTCTCACGCGGGTAGAACCCCGCGTTCGGTCACCGTTCGCGCTTCTAATGCGCTCACTCCTGTCACAGCGCGCCAACGGTTATCAATCGTTGGCAGAAGGCGCTGTTCCACCTCAAGGGGTGGGCAAGAGGGAAGGAGCAAAGAATCGTTCGAAACAATTTTTTCGTGAACTTACACTACTTCGCAAAGAATATGGTCGTTCGTGAACACGCAGATCTCGGAGGCGATTTTGAGCGACTTTCTTGCGATCTCCTCGGCGGAATAGTCGGTATTCTGCGCGAGGGCGCGCGCCGCGGCAAGGGCGTAATTCCCGCCGCTCCCGATGGCGCAGATCCCCTCGTCCGGCTCGATGACTTCTCCCGTGCCCGAAAGGATGAGGAGGGTATCTTTATCGGCGGTGATCATCATCGCGTCGAGCTTACGCCCGATCTTGTCGCTCCGCCAAAGGTCGGCGAGTTCCACCGCCGAGCGCATGAGATTTCCCGCGAACTTATTGAGCATCCCCTCGAACCGTTCGGAGAGGGAGAATGCGTCCGTCACGCTTCCCGCAAAGCCGAGGATCACCTTTCCGCCGTAGATCCTGCGCACCTTGACCGCGGTATTTTTGAAAATGACGCTCTCGCCCAAAGTGACCTGTCCGTCCCCCGCGATCGCCGTCACGCCGTTTCTTTTCACGGCGCAGATCGTCGTTCCTCTGAATTCCATCTTATCTCCTTTTCCTTTCCGCGTTTCCCGAAAAGTCAGCCGCGGCGAATGCAAAAGATTTGGGCAAACGCCCGTGATTTTCTATTTCTATACCCGCTTTTTCCTCTCCCGAAACGGCGGAGAGGCAACTAAATTTGCGAATATGCCTTAAATTTTTCGATCTCTTCGAGCGCCCTTACCGCCATTGCGCGGTGTTTCTCCTTCTTATCGCGCACGTCGAGCGGGCGAAGGATGCCGTAATTCGCATTCATGGGCGCAAAATCGCGGTTCGGCGCGGCGACATAGCGCGACAGCGCCCCGCACACGCAGGTGTCCTCCGGGACATACGTCTCTCTCCCGCACAGACTGTTCCACACATGCACGGCGGCAAGAAGTCCCGAAGCCGCGCTCTCCACATATCCTTCCACCCCCGTGATCTGCCCCGCGAAGTAGAGCCCGCGCTCTGACTTTACCGAAAAATCGGCGCCGAGCACATCGGGGGATTGCAGATAGAAATTCCGGTGCATCACGCCGTAGCGCAAAAATTCGGCGTCGTGCAGGGCGGGAATGAGCGAAAACACCCGTTTCTGCTCCCCGAATTTGAGGTTGGTCTGGCAGCCGACGAGCCCGTACATCGTCCCCTCGGCGTTCTCCTTCCGCAGTTGCAGAACGGCGTACGGGCGTTTTCCGTCCCTGCCGAGAAGCCCCACGGGCTTGAAGGTGCCGAAGCGCAGGGTATCCTTTCCCCGCGCCGCCATCACTTCTATGGGCATACAGCCCTCGAAGATCTCTTTCTTTTCGAAGGAATGCAGTTCCGCCCGTTCCGCGCCGAGCAGTTCGCGCACGAAACGCTCGTATTCCTCTTTTCCGAGGGGACAGTTGAGATAATCTCCCGTGCCGTTCCCGTAGCGATCGGCGGAAAACGTGAACGCTTTATCGACGCTCTCCGCCGAAACGATGGGCGCGGAGGCGTCGTAAAAGTGCAGGGCGGGAAATTTGCGCCGTATATCTTCCGCAAGCGCTTCCGAAGTCAGCGGTCCCGTCGCCACGATCCCCGCCTGCGGGAGCGCGCATATTTCCTCCTCCGTTACGCGGATATGCTTGCACGCTCTTATGTTTTCGGTCACATATCCCGAAAACCGCTCCCGGTCTACGGCGAGCGCGCCGCCCGCGGGCACGCGGGCAAACTCCGCCGCCCGCATGGTGAGGGAGCCGAGCCGCCTCATCTCCTCTTTCAGAAGCCCGCAGGCGTTCCCGGACACATCGTCGCTCTTCAACGAATTCGAACAGACGAGTTCGGCGAAATTTTCGCTCCTGTGCGCGGGCGTGAATTTTTTCGGTTTCATCTCGCAGAGTTCGACGTCTATCCCGCGGCTTCCCAAAAAATATGCCGCTTCGCTCCCCGCGAGCCCCGCGCCGACGATCTTAACCACGGGCTTTGCCCGCCCGTTTTCCCGCCGAAGCGGCGGCTCTCGCGCCCTTCGTCGGTTTTTCGGGCTTCTTTTCCTTATCCGGCTTATAGCCACACTCGCGGTTGGAGCACTTCACGTTGCCCTTCGCCGTGGTGACGAGCGCGCCGCCGCAAACGGGGCATTTCTCCCCCGTGGGAATATCCCAGCTCATGAATTTGCAGGCGGGATAGCCGCTGCAACCGTAGTAAGGTTTCCCCGTGCGGGAGAAGAGCCTCTTCGTGGGCTTCCCGCAGTCGGGGCAGACGCCCTCGTACACCGTCTCTTTTTTCACGTCCTCGAAGGGCAGGGTGGAGCGGCAGGAAGGATAGTTGGGGCAGGCGAGGAATTTTCCGTACCGTCCCGTTTTCACCGTCATCATGGCGCCGCACTTGGGGCAAGGGGTCTCGGTCGTCTCCGCCTCGCCCTCGCTGATGATGTTCGAGCAGGCGGGATACCCCGTGCAGGCGAGATATTTGCCGTATTTGCCGTTTTTGCGCACCATGGGACGCCCGCATTTTTCGCAGAGGATGTCCGTGATCTCATCGCCGTCCGAGCTTGCAAAGCGCAATTTTTCTTCGAACGGGGGGTAAAATTCGGCGATGATGGAATGCCAGTCCTTGCCGCCTTCCTCGATCTCGTCGAGTTTTTCCTCCATGTCGGCGGTGAACCCGACGTCCATGACGTCCTTGAAGTACTTCACGAGCATATCGGTAATGCGGTAAGCGACTTCGGTCGGCAGCATATATTTTCCGTCTTTGGTGACGTATTTGCGCTTGTTGAGCACGGAGATGATGGAAGCATAGGTCGAGGGGCGTCCGATCCCCTTGTCCTCCATCGCCTTCACGAGGGAAGCGTCGGTATAGCGCACGGGGGGCTTGGTAAATTTTTGCTCCGCCTTGTCGCCGAGCGCAACCAACCCGTCGCCGTCTTTGAGGGGGGGAAGCAGCGGGCTCCCCTCTTCTTCCTCTTCCCGCTTGTATTCCTGATAGACGGCGGTAAAGCCCGCAAAGCGGAGGGTCTTTCCGCTTGCCCTCAGCCCGTAGCCGCTGTTCTCGATCTCGATCTGCATGGAATCGTACTGCGCTTCCGCCATCTGCGAGGCGATGAACCGCTCGTAGATGAGTTTATACACGTTGTAATGCTTGCGGTCGAGCATCTTTTTCGCGATCTCAGGGGTGAGGTTGAGGTCGATGGGACGGATCGCCTCGTGCGCGTCCTGCGCGCCCTTTTTCGAGGCGTAGAAGTTGGGTTTTGCGGGGCGGTATTCCTTGCCGTATTTTTCGGCGATATAGTCGAGCGCCGCCGCCTGCGCGTCCGCCGAAATGCGGGTGGAATCGGTACGGATATAGGTGACAAAGGCGATATGCCCCTCGTTTTCCACGTCGATGCCCTCATAGAGGTGTTGCGCCATGAGCATCGTTTCGGGGGAAGTCATGCCGAGCTTGTTCGAGGCGTCCTGTTGCAGCGTGCTCGTCGTAAAGGGCGCGGGCGCATGCGACTTCGTGACCGTCTTTTTCACCGACGTCACGGTATATTTGCCGGCGCGGAGGGCGGCGAGCACGGCGTCCGCCTGCTCCTTGGAAACGACCCTGCACTTCTTGCCTCCCTGCTTTTCGAGGAGGGCGCGGAAGGCGGAAAATTTCTTCTCCCCGTCCTGCAATTCCGCCGAGACCGTCCAGTATTCTTCGGGTTTGAAGGCGGAGATCTCCCGCTCCCTGTCTACGACGAGGCGGAGGGCGACCGATTGCACTCTCCCCGCGGAGAGCCCGTTCTGGATCTTGTTGTTGAGCAGGGGGGAGAGCTTATAACCCACGAGCCTGTCGAGCACGCGGCGCGCCTGCTGGGCGTCGACGAGGTTATAGTCGATCTTTCTCGGATGTTCGAGGGCGCGCTCCACCGCTTTGGGGGAGATCTCGTTGAATTCGATGCGGTTTTCCTTCTGCGCGTCGAGACCGAGCACCGTTTGGAGGTGCCACGAGATCGCCTCTCCCTCGCGGTCGGGGTCGGTCGCGAGATACACTTTTCCCGCCCGCTTCGCCTCTTCCGTCAAGCGGCGGATGACCTCTTCCTTTCCGGGAGAAGTCACATACTGCGGCTCGAAATTCTGCGCGATGGAGACGCCGAGCTTCTTCTGGGGCAGATCGCGGATATGCCCGCCCGATGCGTCCACGCGGTATTTTCCTTTGAGATATTTGGAAATTGTTTTCGCCTTGCTCGGCGACTCTACGATGATGAGATCCATTTTGTTACCTCTGAAAGTTTTATCGGGTCCCCGCTTCGGGGGCGCTCTGCCGCCCTGAGCAGGGAGTTCATTTTACGCAACTGTAACGGTTCCCGCCCGCCTTCGTTATCATCCCTTTGAGTTCGAGGGAGGCGAGGATCGCCGCCGCCTCGTGGACGGGAAGCCCCGCCCGTTCGGCGATGACCGCGGCATGGAGCTCCCCTTCCGCATGCAGAATGCGGTAAAGCGCCTCTTCTTCGGGCAGAAGAGAGACCGTTTGCTCCTTTAAGACGATGCCGTAGCAATCGAAAATATCCTGCGCGCATGTACAGACATATGCGCCTTTCTTCAAGAGTTCGTTACATCCCGCGCCCTGCGCGACGTTGGGCTGGTAGGGCACGGCAAACACGTCCCGCCCGTATTCGAGCGCCAGATCCGCGGTGATGAGCGCGCCGCTTTTCTCCCCCGCGGAGAGGACGAGCACGCCCTCGGAAAGTCCCGCGAGAATGCGGTTGCGCGCAAAAAAAGAATACCGTCTCGTCTTTTCCGCGAAGGGATACTCGCTGAGCAGGAGCCCCGTGCTCCGGATCTCCTCTTTGACCGCGGCATGGGCGGCGGGGTAGCACTCGTCGAGCCCGCACGGGAGCACGCAGATGAGATCGCCCGGAAGCGCGCCGCGCACGGCGGCGAGATCGCCCCCTTCCGCGAGCCCCGTAACGACCGCGAACCGCTTGGAGACGCGGGCGGAGATCTCCGCCCCGAACTTTTGCGCCCACGGCGGGGTGATGCGGGAGCCGACGATGCAGAACTTCCGCGCGCCGAGCAGTTCCCTTCTTCCCGCGCCGAAGAGCACGAGGGGCGGATCGGCGGCTTTGAGCTCCTTCGGATAGTCCGCGCTCTCGGCGGTCACGGCGAAATAGCCCTTTTCTTCCGCCTCGGTAAGGAGTTTTTCGAGCGCCTGTCTGCGCGCGGCGGGCGGCGCGCACTCTTTGCCGAGATTGCTCTCGCAATAAGTTTCGAACCTTGCAAAGAGCGCTTCGGGAGAGGGCGCGGCGCGCAGAAGAACGACCCGTTCCCGCGGGTCCAGCCCACTGCAAGCGCACAACCAGATGAGCGCCTCTTCCGTTTTCGTATATTTCGCCATGAAGTTCAGATCTTTTCTTCGAGGCGGTAAGAGACCGCTTCGAAAACATGTTTCGGCTCGATATTTTCGCACCCGTCGAGGTCGGCGATGGTGCGCGAGACCTTGATGATCCGCGCCCTTGCACGGGCGGAGAGTTTCATCCGCTCGAAGGCGCTGCGCAAGATCTCCTCGCTCTCCCTTCCGAGGGCGCAGAAGGCGTCTATCTCCCGCTCGCCCATTTCGGCGTTGGTATTGAGGCGGTACTCCGCAAAGCGGTTGCGCTGGATCTTCCGCGCGATGTTCACCCGCTCCTTCACGGCGGCGGAGGATTCCCTGCCCTCGGTGGAGGTAAGTTCGTCGTAAGAGAGATTGTCGACCTCGACTTGCAGATCGATACGGTCGAGGAGAGGTCCTGAGATCTTACGGCGGTATCTTCTGATCTCGGCGGGCGTACAGGTACACACGAGATCCGCCGAACCGTAATTCCCGCAGGGACAGGGATTCATGCTCGCGCAGAGCATAAAGCGGGAGGGATAGGTAACGGTGCCGCCCGCGCGGGAGACGGAGATCTTTCCGTCTTCGAGGGGCTGGCGGAGGGCTTCGAGGGTCGAACGCTTATATTCGGGCAGTTCGTCTAAAAAGAGAACGCCGCCGTGCGCGAGGGAGATCTCTCCGGGGTGCACGACGCGGTTTCCCCCGCCGCACATGGAGACGGTCGTCGCCGTATGGTGCGGGGTGCGGAAGGGACGTTCGGTCACGATCCCCTCTTCGCCGAGGATCCCCGCCACGGAATGGATCTTGGTAATTTCAAGCGCCTCTTCGAAGGAGAGGTCGGGCATGATCGTCGGCAGACAGCGCGCGAGCATGGTCTTTCCCGTTCCGGGAGGACCCACCATGAGCAGGTTATGTCCGCCCGCCACGGCGATCTCGATCGCCCGCCGCGCGACGGGCTGTCCCTTTACATATTTGAGGTCGGCGGAACTCTCCTTCCGTCCCGACACGGCAAAGCGCGCCGTTTCGAGGGGAGAGATCGTCTCCGCGCCGACGAGATGCTTTACAACGGCAAGCAAACTCTCTGCGGGATAGATCTCGGCGCCGCCCAAAAAGCGCGCTTCGGGAGCGTTCGCCGCGGGGATGACGAATTTGGTAAACCCGTGTCCCTTGGCGGAAATGAGGATGGGCAAGAGCCCGTTGATCGGGCGGAGATCGCCGTTGAGGGCGAGTTCGCCCAAAAAGACGGTATCCGAGACATCCGCGCCGATCAGCTGTTCGCTCCCTTTGAGCAGGCTCACGGCAACGGCGAGGTCGAATGCCGCGCCCTCTTTTTTGAGGTCGGCGGGAGCGAAGTTGATGGTGATCTTGTTCATCGGAAAGAGGAGCCCGCTGTTTTTGATCGCGGAGCGGACCCGCTCTTTGGACTCTTTCACGGCGGCGTCGGGCAGACCCACCATGTCGTAGGCGGGAACGCCCTTATTGACGTCCGTCTCCACTTCGACGGGCACACCGTCCAGACCGACTAACGTAAAGCAGATGATTTTCGCGATCATAGATGCCCCCTTTCAAAGGACCCAAAGGAAATTATGCCCAAAGCCCCGCCATAAACCCGGAAGTGGTGGGAATGGAGAAGGTGAACACGGCAAAGAGACCGAAGCACACCGCGAGGGCGAACAGGCAGACGAGCGAGACGCGCTTGACCGCCTTGCCCAAAGAGCCTTCCTCTTCCGCGGAAGCGCCCTTCGCGGCAAGCGCGAACAGACAGACGTAGGCGAGCATCTGGAAGGCGAGCCCGCCCCTTGCAAAGGAGGAGGTCACGAGCCCGATCACGATCCCCGCAAGCAGGACGATCACCTCGTACAGCTCGTTGCGCGCGCCTTCCTCCCCCTTCTTTTTCCGGAGGGAAAGGATGGCAAACACCGCGCCGGCGATTCCGGAGAGGAGGGCGGCGACGGCGATGAGAGAGCCCGCCGCGGTCACGGCGTAGCTCGTCCCCGTGCCTTGGTAAAGGATATAGAAGAAACTCCACGGCGACTGCGGCGAAACGAGCATATTATTGCCCGTGAATCCGCCCGCAAACGCCTTCCACAGGAAGTAGAAAATACTCAGCGAAGGATTTTCGGGATTGTCGTACAGCTTCACATAGGGGTAATACATGGCGGGTCCGAAGGCAACGGAAAGAAGGAACGCGCCGAGGATCAGGCAGGAGAAGAACAACGCGCAGGAGACAGACGTTTTATAGCGGTGCTCCTTGTACGCGGAGACGAGTTTTTTCCTCGGCTCGGAAACTTCCCCGCCCGAAGGACGGTTTTCGGGAACGCTCTCGAACTCCTCCACTTCCCCGATGGCGGTATCGAGCGCGGCGCGGGTGGCGCGGAACTGGCGCACGGCACCGAGGATAAAGAGCGCCGCGATCCCCGCAACGGGAATGACGTACGCGCCGTTCACGCAGATCGCCGCTGCCGCGAACAGTCCTCCGAGCAGAGGCACCGCCGCCGATTTGAAGTTTGCCTCCTTCAACCCGTCGCGGAAGAAACACACCGTAAAGTATAGGGACGCGGTGAAGAAGAAGAGCCCGATCATGAGCGGTGTGCCGAAATGTCCGAGGCTCATGCTCACGCCGCAGAGGGCGTAGAGGACGGAGAAGATAAAGCCCGCCTTATCGCTTCCCGTGAGTTTGCGCACGAGGAAGAACCCGAACATCAAAACGCCGAAGGAAGCGAGGAAGGGCATGAGGCGGAGCCCGAAGGGGCTCATGCCGGCGAGCCTGGTGCCGAACGCCAGGAGGGCGTTGCCGAGCACGTTATATTCGGTATCGATATGATAGACGGCGCCGTGTTCGAAGCTCTTGCCGAGCCGCATTTCGGAGACGGTCATCATCGATATGACCTCTTCGGGACCGAGGCGGAAGTAGGAAGATTGCGCCATGGAAGGGATCATCTTTCCGTCCGCAACGGCGGCAGCCTTCTTGATCGCGGTCTCGATGGTCTCCCCGCGGGAAGAATCGTAGGGAAGCACGGAGGCTTTGTCCACCGCGGCCTGTAAAACGACGGGTTTATGGCTCCCCTCTGCGGAGAGGTCCTGGTCGTTGGCGACAAAGACGATGTCGTTGATGAGCACGGTGGCGCCCATCGTCTCCACGGTGACCTTATAGACGGGGTAAGTGGTGAGCCGCCAGCCGTCCTGCGCGGGGACCCGGTATTCTACCCAGTTGCCGACGCCGTCCATTTCGGGGTTTACGGAGCTCTTTCCCTCGTCGATCCGTTCGTAGAGATTCGCAAACGCGATATCATCGCCCGTCACAAAGGGGGAATCGCTCCTGTTCCCGCGCGCGATGCGCAGTTTCACGACGTCGCCATATTCGGTATAGATCGCGCCGAGGTTGAAATAGACCGTCTTGATATAGAGATCCCTGTGGACGTGCCCTTCTTCGCCGTGCCCTTCGTCGGGGGCGGAGAGATCGAGCAGGATCGCGGGCTGTTTCACGTCGCTGTCCCGCTTGGCGGAGAGGGCGTATCCGTCCCCCGTGGAGACGACGGAGCCGAGCGTCCCAAGGCCGAGGGCGAGGAACACGAGTGCGAGAATGAGAAAGGCGCGCATGCCGCCCGTCATTCTTTTCCAAAAGTTTGCTTTCTTCATCTTGGTTGTTTCCTTATTATATCGTTCTTCACTATTCTAACCGATATGTACCGAATTGTAAACGATTTTTGCCCCGTTTTGCGAAAATTTTTTCAGCGGCGGGCGGGCGCGCCCCGCCGCGGCGGCGGGGCGCGCACAAAAAAGCGCTCCCCGCGGGAGCGCTTTTTTGCGTTATTTGAGTTCCTTGATCTTGGCGGCTTTGCCGGTGCGGCCTCTCAGGTAGTAGAGCTTTGCCCTTCTCACTTTGCCTGCGCGCACAACGGTGACGTACGCCACTTTGGGGGAATGGAGCGGGAAGCAGCGTTCCACGCCCACGCCGAAAGAAAGGCGCCTTACCGTAAAGGTTTCGCGGATGCCGCCGTGCTTTTTGGCGATGACCACGCCCTCGAAATTCTGGATCCTTTCCTTGCCGCCCTCGATGATGCGATAGCCGACTTTTACGGTATCGCCCACGTTGAACTTGGGAGCGTTCTCTTTGAGCCCCTCTTTCTCGATCGCTTCGATCAGACCTTTCATTGACTTTACCTCCGTCTGCTTGAAAGACGTTCATACCCGCGCTTGATTTTGCGCCCGCTTCGGCGCTGCGGCAGAGGACCGTCCAAAGTCACTTGCTTATTATAGCGGATGAAAACAAAAAAATCAACCGTTTTTGCGCGTATTTTGCAATTTTTTCTTAATTTACGGCTCCTTTTCTTCGGCGTCGGGCGGCGGCGAAACGGAATTTTCCCTCTTTTTCACGATCTTTCCGCGCACGGGCGCGTAAATATCTCTGCGGATGCGCGTCCGCGAGAGAAGGGCGCCGTCCGCGGCGTAGACCGTGAGATAGCTCTCGCTCCCGATCCCCTCTTTTTCGGCGCGGAGCACCCCCTCCTCGCTCCCGGTCTCCTCTTCGGGCGCAGGCGGCGGGATCCTTTCGAGAATGCGGCTCTCCACCTCGTAGCGCTTCCCGTCGGGCATGCCGAAAAAGCGGAAGCACACGCTGCCCCGTCCCATTTCCGCGAGGACGTACACGGGAAATTTGTACGGATTCGTAAATTTGAGGTCGCTTGTTTCGGAGACCATCGCATCCTGCGAGGGCGGCACATAGCCCACGGATAAAGAATGCGGATGGCTCTCTTCGATGCGCATCCCCGCGCGGAGAGCGGCGCCGAACAGGGTGGTGCTCGCCTGGCAGACGCCCCCGCCCACGCCGGGGACGAATTCCCCGTCGAAGATCACGGTTGCCGTGCGGAACCCGTTCGCCTCGGTGCGTTTGCCGACGGCGGCGTTGAAGGAAAAGGTCTCCTGCGGGGCGATCTCCGCGCCCGCCACGCGGGAAGCGGCGAGGGCGATGTTGTGCCGCCGCGGCGAATTCGTCTCGTCGAAATAGGTGGTAAAGCCCGCCAGCTCGCGGGTGCGCTCCCGCAAGAGCTCTTCGGTGACCGCGGGCGGGAATTCCCTCGTCCGCAGGGTGACTTCTCCCCCCACGTTGAGGGCGTTCTGCACGTCCGCCAGCAGCCCGCGATAGTCGCACGCGACGCCGTAATTGCCACCTGTATAGCGAAAACCGGAAGCGGAGAAGGACATTTCCGCGTCCTTTGCGGGGCGGGCGTTGCGGGCGCAGAGCTCATAGAGCTTTTCTTCGGCATCCGCCCAGTCGCGGCGGTAAGAGACGGTGAGCCGCGCCCCCCTCTTCGCGCTCCGCACGAGGGCGGCGATGTCGTCCTTTTCGCTCAACTCCCCGTCGAGCACGAGATCGCCCGACGGCGCGTGGATGACGACGGGCGAAAGGGAGCCCAGAAGCGCGGAGCGGACCTCTCTTTCGGCAACGGCATAGGGAAGCCCTCCGACGGCTACGCCCCCGATCTGAACATCCTCTTTTACCCTGCCGAAGGGAAACAAAAGGCTCCCCGCAAGGAGGAGCGCCGCCGTTTTGTTCATCTTTTTTCTCCGCCCATACGGTGACAGTATGCAACCGCGGCGGCGGAACTATACCCCGCATAGGAAACTACCGCAAGATCTTGCCCTCGCAGATCCGGATCTTGTTGCAGGTCTTGCCGTAGAGCACCCGCTCGGCGTGGGTGCAGGTGAGAATGCACTGTACCCCCTCGCAGCGGGCGAGGAGTTTTTTTCTGCGGGGAAGGTCGAGTTCGCTCATCACGTCGTCTAAAATGAGCACGGGCGGCTCCCCCGAAATCTGTTTGAAGATTTCGAGTTCCGCGAGCTTCATGCTCAGCGCGGCGGTGCGCGTCTGCCCCTGCGAGGCGAATCCGCGGGCGTCGCTTCCGTCGATGAGGATCCGGATGTCGTCGCGGTGAGGTCCCACGGTGGTATAGCCGAGCCGCATGTCCCGCTCGTACGCCGAGGAGAGCTGCGCGAGAAGTTTACGGGCGATCTCCCCCTCGTCCGCGGGATAGTTTTCGTCGAAGCCGAGTTCGAGTTTTTCCCCCCCGTCCGTCAAAAAAGCGTGCGCGTCGGCGGCAAAGGGCGAGAGCATGCAAAGGTATTCCCTTCTGCGGCGGATGAGCGCTGCGGCATAGACGGAGAGCTGTTCGTCCCACACGGGGAGGGTCTCGGAAACGAGCTGTACGTCCCGCTCTTTGAGAAGATTGTTGCGCTGGTCGAGGATCCTGTTATACCGAAGGAGCGCGGACGCATACGTTTTCGAGGTCTGCGAGATCGAGAGATTGAGGAAGCGGCGGCGTTCGTCGGGACCGTCCTGAACGATGCGGAGTTCCCCCGGCGAGAAAAAGACGCTCTTCATATTTCCGAGAAAGTCCACGGCGCGGGCGACTTTCGCGCCGTTGAGCCTGAGCTCCCGCCTGTTTTCGTAAATATCGGCGCCGAGCGTCAGCCGCCCGAAGCGGCACTCCGTTTCGGCGAACAGCGAGGCGCATTCCGTCCCCTTCCGGATGAGCTGCCTGTCGTGGCGGATGCGCAGGGAAGCGCCCGTGCAGAGATAGAACACCGCCTCGGCGCAGTTGGTTTTGCCCTGCGCGTTTCTGCCGACGAGCACGTTCACCCCGTCCCCGAATTCGAAGGTCTCGTCCTCGTAATTTCTGAAATTGTGCAATTTCAATTTTTTGATTGTCATGGAAGCACGAAAAACACTTTCTTTTTGCGCGATTTTATATTATAATCATATCGGGCAAACGAAACGAGCACTTTTATTATAGCAAATACCGCGAAAAAAACAAAGCGTTTGCGAGGGAAAAATGGCGGAAAATACCCAACTTGAAATGTTATGGAGCAGGATCAAGGAGCGCGCCGAAAAGGTGATCAATCCCGTGGCGTTCAGCTCGTTCATCGAAGATCTCGTCCCGGTAGACGTGGTCAACAACAAGATCGTCTTGAAGGCGGGCACCGAGGTGGTGGCGAAAACGGTCACCCAGCACCATCTCGAACAGCTCCGCGAGGCGGCGGCGGGCGCGGAGATCGGCATCGTCGGGGTGATCATCGTCGTCGACGGGAGCGATACTTACACCCTTCGGGAAATGCCCGACGCCTTCGAGGAGACGACGGTCGCCCTGGACAAGCGCTACACCTTTGAATCTTACGTCGTGGGGCCGCAGAACAAGTTCGTGTATGCGGCGGCGAAGTCTGTCGCCGAGGCGCCGGGGGAGAACTTCAATCCCCTCTACATCTACGGCGGGACGGGGCTCGGAAAGACCCATTTAATGCAGGCGATCGCCAACGAGATCAACAAAAAGAAGCCCTCGCTCAAAGTCATCTACACGACGAGCGAAAAATTCCTCAACGAATATGTCGACAGCATGTATGCCAAGAAATCGGCGGGGACGGACAACGAATTCCGTTTCCGCAACCGCTACCGCAACGTCGACGTGCTCATCATCGACGACATCCAGTTCTGGGCGGGGAAATACGGCGTGCAGGAGGCGTTTTTCCACACCTTCAACGAACTCTTTTCCCAGCACAAGCAGATCGTCATCTCGTCCGACTGTCCCGCAAAGGACCTCACGACCCTCGAAGAACGGCTCAGAACGCGGTTTGAGGGGGGGCTCATCGCGGACATCCAGCCGCCCGATCTGGAACTGAAAATCGCCATCTTAAAGCGCAAAGCGCTCGAAAAGAAGTACATCGTGCCCGACGACGTGCTCGCCTTCCTCGTGAAGAATTCGGATAACAACATCCGCTCTTTGGAGGGGCGGCTCAACACGGTCATCTTCGCCAGCAAACTGCACGAAGAGCCCATCACCCTCAAACTCGCGGCGACCGCGCTTGCGGAAAGCATCGGGAGCGTGGAAGAGCAGGAAGAGATCACGCCGGACGCCATCATCAAGGCGACCTGCGCCTATTATTCGGTGACGAGAGCCGACCTCATCGGCAAAAGCAAGCGGCAGGAACTCGTGCGCGCGCGGCAGGTGTGCATCTATCTGCTGTGCAACATGTTGGCGTTGCCGCTCGTCACCATCGGGAAGCTCATGGGCGGAAGAGATCACGCCACGATCATCTACGCCCGCGACAAGATCGGCGAACTCATGCGGATCAACGACGCCATTTCCAAGGGCGTTACCGACATCAAGAGCTCCGTCTTGAAGCAATGAACGCCCCCTTTTTCAGAGACCATGCGTGAATTTACCGAACAATTTTGCGACGCCGTCGTCATCGGCGCGGGACACGCGGGGGTGGAAGCGGCGTTGGCGCTCGCCCGCACGGGGCTTTCCGCCGTCTTAATGACGCTCAATCTCGACAGTATCGGCTTTATGCCCTGCAATCCCTCCGTCGGCGGAACGGCAAAGGGGCATTTGGTGCGCGAGATCGACGCGCTGGGCGGACAGATGGGGATCACGGCGGACGAATGCGCGCTCCAAGTGCGCATGCTCAATGCGGGCAAGGGGGCGGCGGTGCAATCCCTGCGCGCGCAGGTCGATAAGAACAAGTATCACCGCCGCATGAAGCAGGTTTTGGAGCACACGAAAAATCTGCGCATCGTGCAGGCGGAAGCCGCCGAGATCGTCACGGAAGATCTCCCCTCTCCCCATGTCGTCGCCGTCAAAACCGTCTACGGCGGCGTCTTTCCCTGCCGCGCCGTCGTCGTCGCGACGGGGGTCTATCTCAATTCGGATACGATCACGGGCGAACTCGTCACAAAGAGCGGACCGAACGGCTTCCAAAACGCCACCCGCCTCACGAGATCGCTCATAGACCTCGGCTACAAGGTGCGCCGTTTCAAGACGGGCACGCCCGCCCGTCTCGACGGCAGAACGATCGATTTCGGGCTCTTGGAGCGGCAGGACGGCGAGGACGTGTATCCCTTTTCCTTTTTGCACAGCCGCGCGCCGAAAGCGCAGAGGCCCTGCTACCTCGCCTATACCAACGAGCGCACCCATGAGATCATTCTCGGCAATCTCGACCGCGCTCCTCTATACAACGGACAAATTTCTTCCACGGGTCCCCGCTATTGTCCCTCCATCGAGACGAAGGTCGTGCGCTTCCGCGACAAGGAGCGGCACCAGCTCTTTTTGGAGCCCGAGGGCGCCGACACGACGGAAGTATATGTGCAAGGGCTCTCCACTTCCCTCCCCCACGACCTGCAACAGGCGATGTACCGCACCGTCAAGGGGCTCGAACACTGCGAGATCGTGCGCTACGCCTATGCGATCGAATACGACTGCGTCGACACGCTTGACGTCCTTCCCACCCTCGAATCCAAGCGGGTGGAAGGGCTCTACACGGCGGGGCAGATCAACGGCACGAGCGGCTACGAAGAGGCGGCGGCACAGGGGCTCATGGCGGGCTTGAACGCCTCCTTAAAGCTCCGCGGCAAGCCCCCGCTCATTCTGCGGCGGGACCAGGCATACATCGGGGTGCTCATCGACGATCTGGTGACGAAGGGCACCGACGAGCCCTACCGCATGATGACTTCGCGCGCGGAATTCCGCCTGAGCCTGCGGCAGGACAACGCCGACATCCGCCTCACCGAGATCGGACGGGCGTGCGGTCTGGTGGACGGGCGGCGGTATCGGAAGTTCGCGGCGCGGAAAAAACTGCGCGGCGAGACGATCGCACTGCTCGGCGCCCGTGCCGACACGAAAACGGCGGACGCGCTCGTGCAGGGGCACGGCTTCCCCCCTCTGAGCGCGGGGGTATCTTACGCCGATCTCATCCGCCGCGGCATTCCTCTTTCCGAAATATGCGAAACGTTCGGAATTTTGAAGAACGTCCCCCACGATATTTTACTTTCCGCCGAAACGGAGATCAAATACGAAGGCTACTTGAAGGTCTGCGAGAAGGAGATGGAGAAGGCGAAAAAGACGGAGGAAAAGCCCCTCCCGCCCGACATCGACTACGAAAAGATCGAGGGACTGCGCCTCGAAGCGCGGGAGAAACTCAACCGCGTGCGCCCTCTCAATTTGGGGCAGGCGGAGCGCATATCGGGCGTCTCCCCCGCCGACATCTCCGTTCTGATGATCTATCTGAGCCTGAAAAAGTGACCCCGCCGTCCGAAATGGCATGCTCCCTCCCCCGCAAAACGGGGGAGGGAGCTTCTGTTTTCGCGGAGCGGAGCTTTATTCCGCCTCTACCACTCTTCGATCTCGCCGTTCGCGCCGTAATGCCATCCGTTCCCGCTTCCGGCTTTTTCGGTGAGGAAGAACACGCTTGCGCTTTTGAGCGCGCTGCCTCCCCCTTTCCCGTTGTTGAGCGCCGCCCAACTTTCCTCCGTCCCTTCATAATAAAACTTCCCGACGGGCGAACCATTCGAAAACGCATATAAAAAATATTCGACGTCTTTTCCGAATACGACCGTTTTTAAGTCCGCACAATAGCAGAATGCGTCCTGCCCGATCCTTTTCACGCCATTCCCGAACCTGACCTCTGTAAGGGGCGCGCCGTAAAAAGCGTAGTTCCCGATCCTTTCCGTCCCCTCGATCACGATTTTTTCGGGCAGAGGGTTTCCGTCGCCCAAATACAGGGTCGCGCGTTTTTCTCTCGTTTCGCCGATAAAGATGTTCGAACTGCCGTTTTCGAATTCGATCGCCGCCCAACGGGAGACCGTCCCCGCATAGTCCGCGCGCTCCAACGCTTCGCAGCCGTAAAACGCACCCGCGCCGATTTTATTCACGCTCTCCGGGATCGAAATTTTTGCCAGCGCTTCGCAACCGTAGAATGCGCCCGTGCCGATCTCCTCCAAACCTTCGCCCAAAACGGCTTCCCGCAACGAACTTCCGCGGAAACAATCTTCACCGAGCGCGGAAACGTTCGAGGGCACGGTGAGTTTCTCTATTTTGCTTGCATAGAAGGCGCGGGCGCCGACGGTATAACTCTCCCCGCCGTGCATTGGCGGCAAAGCGATCTCCTTTTCCCCTCCGAGATAGAGATGCAATGCGCCCGTATCGGTACGCCAGACAAATCCGTTTTCGTCGGCGTCGGAAACGACGCTCGCTTCCGAAAGCGCCGTATGGATCACCGTATCCGGATTGAAACCGTAGTCAGCGGGATCGGCGATCTTTGCCGAAGAAAGATCGTAGATCTCCGCGAGCGCATAGCACCCCTTGAACGGCTTCGAGATAAACCCGTTTTCGATGTTCCCCACGCTCGCGGGAATGGTAAGCGAAGTGATATATGCGTGATCAATAAAATGCGTTTTTACGGCTTTGATCTCCTTTACGCCGTCTGCCACGGTCACTTTTCCGCAGATGCCGCGCGGCACATAAACGATCTGCGTCTTTCCCTTGTCGTAAAGGATGCCGCCCTCCGCCGCATAAACGGCGTTCTCCGCGCTCACCTCAACAGAGACGAGACCCTGCGGGAAAATATCGGACGCAAGTTCCTCCGCAGGTTGCGAAAAGGCTTTTCCGAGCGAGATCTCCCGCACCCCGTCCGACTCGTAAAAGGTATATGCGGCGAGCGCTTCCACCCCGTCTCCAAAGTCTGCCCGTTCGAGCGCGGGACAGTTGCGCAGGGCTTCCTCTTCGAATTCTTCCACGCCGTCGATCCGCACGTATTCCAAAGAGGCGCAACCGTAAAAGGCATACTTCCCCAAAGTTCCGATCTCTCCCATTTCCGCCCTTTCGAGCCCCGTGCATTCGTAAAATGCGCCCTTATACACGTTTACGACGTTTTCGAGGTTTACGCGCCGCAATCCCGAACACCCGTAAAACGCATATGCGCCGAGATCTTTTACCGAATCGGGCAGATAGACGGAAGCAAGCGTCTCATCGCCGTCCCCGTCGTCCACGTCGAAGGCGCTCTCGCCGACTGCCACAACGGGCATACCGCCGTGTTCCGCGGGGATCACGAGCCGCGTTCTGTCCGTTACGCCGTCCGCCCAGCCGATCACGGAATATCCCGCCACCGTCTGTCCGTCCTCCCCCATTACCTCTTCATAGCGCAGTTCGGACGGAGCGAGGGTATATCCGCATACCCCGCATTTCCCGTTTTCGAAGGAGTGCTCCCCCTCTCCGAACCGCTCGCCGCAACCGTTTTCGCATGCGCGGTAATGCATCGTTTCCTCTTTCGTCCATTCTTCGCTCCACTTGTGCCCGAGCGCAGGGATCTCCTCAATCTCCGTGTGGGAAGGGTCGGTTTTGCACACCCGTCTTTTTTCCCCTTTTTCCTCGCAAGTGGGAGCAATCGTCTGCCATTCCCCCCAGTCATGCACGTGCTCCGCGGGTTCGGAAGGGCCTTCGCTTCCTCCGCAACCGCCCAAACATACAACCAGCGCTCCCGCGAGCAAAATTTTGTAAAAACGTCCGTGTTTCATAAAAATTTTTCTCCTTGTTAGAAAATTCTACCCCTATTATAGATTAGAATTTTCTACCTGTCAAGAAAAAAATAATAGAAATTTCTATACTATATTTTGTTATGGATTTTCGGACGATTTTGAAGGAATTCTTGACCGAAAACGGGATGACGCAGGCGGCGTTTGCCCATAAGATCGGGGTAAAGCCGAGCCAGGTCTCCGAGTGGTTGCACGGAAAGGCGAAACCGGGATACGACACGCTCAAAGCCATGTCGGCGGCGTTCCGCATCTCCGCCGACTATTTCCTTGGGCTCACCGACTCCTATTGACCGCCCTCTCTCTGCCCTTTTGCGGGTTCGGGGTTGACAAAGTCCGTCGGCGGGAGTATGATGATAAAAACGGGAGGATATTATGGAAGAAGTCAAACTCATCAAAATGCGTTGCCGCAAGACGGGGAAATTCTTTTGTTTGGAACAAAAAAACGGGCTCGTCGTCAATATGATCGAGCTGAGCGAGGCGGACGCGGACAAAATTTCGACCTCGCCCTCCGTCGGAACGGGGCTGAAAACGGCGCCGAATCTTCTGCCCTGCTTGGGGTGCCGTTCGCGTAACGTGGGCGGGTGCGCATGTGCGCAGACCGCCAAGCGCAAGTGCAATCCCAAGGATAAATACAACTTTCAATGCGTCTATTGCCGCGAGCTGGAATTGATCCCCGCAAAAGCCGCCATGCCGAAAATTTACGTTACGTCCCCTCATTATGACGACATCGCACAGGTTTTGGACACGATGGGGCTCCGCCACTCCCCCTACCGCTCCCGCCTCGACTGCGACATTTTCTTCATCAACTGCGGCACGAACGATGCGGTCGATACGGCAGCGCTCCGCTCCTTCGTCGAAAATGGCGGATGCGTTTACATCTCCGACCTCGCCTATTCCCATCTTGTGGGAGCGTTCCCCGGTTATCTCGAATTCGATAATAGCGGCGGCGACGAAGGCCGTCTTACCGCCACGGTGGAGGACAACGAACTGCGGAACATCGTCGGGCAGGAGATCGAGGTGGAATTCGATCTGGGCGCATGGGCGATCATCCGGAATTGCCGCAATACGCGGGTGTTGCTCAGGGCGAAGCGCAATTCTCCCTACGGTCCCATCCCGCTCATGGTGTCTTTCGACTGCGGCAAGGGAAAAGTGTTTTATACCAGCTTCCACAACCACGCGCAGGCTTCCGAAAAGGAGACCATGCTTTTGCAGTTGCTCTTGTTGAAGCAAATCGGCTCCAAATCGGGGCAGACGGTGGAACAGGTCGGCGAGCTCGTGGGGCTCAACATCTCGACCATGCGCAGCAAATTCCGCGCGTAAGCTCCATGCAAGCGCCAAGCGGCAAGCGCCATGCAAGCGCCGTGCGGCGGGTAACAAGCGGCGGAAAATTTAAGACAGAAGAGAAGAAGCCGACGTATGCCGGCTTCTTTTTTGTTTTGAATACGATCCCCGAAAGATTCAGTTGTTCTTTTTGCAGCACGATCTGCCCTGCGGATAGAGCGGCAGTTCGAAGAAACCCGAACACACCTCCTGCGAATATTCCTGTGCGGGCGGGATCGCACAGTAGCCGTAGCTGGGGATGAGCAACTCCACCCGCATGGCAACTTTGAGGATCAGGGTGAGGCACGCGCTGATGTTAAAGGAGCCTGTGGAGGAGTTAAAGGTCCCCTCAGGGGAGACGCAAGAGGCGATCGCCGTGACCGTAAAGGGCATAACGGATGCGGGCGGAACGTACATGAGCACGTCCTCGTTGAGGACGATCTCGCTCGTAGCTCTGCCCTCGGTGCCGTTTGCGTCGAGGTAAACGACTTCGATGGGGACGGTGATCGTACACTGTACGCGCGCGCATTGACCGTCCGTCTGTTGGTCTACGGAAAGGTTGGTGACCGTTCCCTCGGTAGCGAGGGAGCGCGCCGAGATAAACGTAAGCGGATATGTAGGGTTCGAAGGGGTGGGATCGACAAGGGTGATGGGATAGTTTTCCAGTCTCGTTTGAATGATCCCCGCGTCGAAGATCTTTTCCGCTTGGATGCACACCTTTTCGCAAAGCCCGTTCAACGGATTACCGGTAATGGTGCCGGGGCAATGATCCGATGAGAAGTTGGAAAAAAATGACATTTGTGACCTCCGTAAGCCTTTGAATGGCTCTACTACAAGGTATGCGCAAGTCGGCAAATGTGTGTCTTTTGCAGTGTTTTGCTTTTTTAGCCTCCCCCAAGGGGTGGAGCGGTGCCTGGCGCCTCCTTAGGAGGAGCTGTCACGAAGTGACTGAGGTGGTGTTATTATGTCCCCCTGCCCGCTTCCAAATATGTCACCCTGCCCCGCGCGAAGTTCTGTTTCTCTAAGCACGGCACGAGGAGCAAAGCTCCGAAGTAGCGGACGAGCGTTCTCAATCTGTCACCCTGAGCTTGTCGAAGGGTCGCCTCAGTTTTAACACCAAGGCGATGTTTCGACTACGGCTAACGCCTTCGCTCAACATGACGTGATTAGAAAAGGGTCGCCGCAGTCTTTTTGGGCGCCCCCTTGAGGGGGAGCTGTCACGAAGTGACTGAGGTGGTGTCCTTTGTCCTATTGCGTCCCCCTGCCCCGTGCGCTTCCAAATACGTCACCCTGCCCCGCGCGATGTTCTGTTTCTCTAAGCGCGGCACGAGGAGCAAAGCTCCGAAGTAGCGAAGTCGAAGGGTCGCCGCAGTCTTTTTTGTTGTCCCCGCATAGCGGGGGAAAGTGGCACGAGCGGAGCGAATGCCGAAAGGGGGGCTCCTTATTTCTTGGCGCCCCCTTGAGGGGGAGCTGGCGAGCTGGCGAGCCTGAGGGGGTGTTTTGATTTATGACACCCCTTCCGTCACGCGCTTTGCGCGTGACACCCACCCCTCAAGGGGTGGGCAAGATTCTTTCGCGCTTCTAATCCCTCACCCCTCGCGCTTCCAATAATAATCGTAGTAAGTATCCGTCAAATATTCGGCGGCTGTTTCGGGATTTCGGAGCTTTGTATCATCTAAGGTTTCCGCGTAGACCCACGCCAATACTTTCCACCCATTCGGGTTTTCAAAATGTACTTTTTTCAACCCGCTACAACCATTAAACGCCCACTTTCCGATCGCGGTCACGCTGTCGGGAATTGTCACCTCTTTCAACCCGCTACAACCACCGAACACATTCCACCTGATCGAAGTCACTCCTCTTCCGATAGTTAACGCAGTCATCCCGCTACATCCGCTGAACGCCCCATCTCCGATCCATGTAACGCTGTCGGGAATTGTCACCTCTTTCAACCTGCTACAATGCTCGAACGCTTCAATTCCGATTGAGGTCACGCCGCTCCCGATTGTAACAGAAGTCAGCCCGCTACAACCGCTGAACGCAGAACCTCCGATCGAGGTCACACCGTCGGGAATGACGATGGAAGTCAGCCTGCTACAACCGCTGAACGCATTTCCCGCAATCGTTTTTGTGCCTCCGCGAATGGAATAACTTTTTGAAATCGTATCTTTTGCGGCGATCAAATGATTCCCGACGTAGAGAACTCCCGCTTTGTCCCAGTTGCTGTCATCGTTATAATAAGCGGAATCATGGAATGCAAAACTCCCGATCGCGGTCACGCTGTCGGGAATCGTGATCTTCGTCAACCCGCTACAACCCCTGAACGCATTATCTCCGATCTCGGTCACGCCGTCCGGGATCTTCAATTCTCCCGTCAACCCGCCGCAACCATAGAACGCATGATCTCCGATCGAGGTCACGCTGGCTGGAATCTTCAATTCTCCCGTCAACCCGCTGCAATAATGGAACGCATTCCATCCGATCGAAGTCACACTGTCGGGAATCGTCACCGAAGTCAGCTCGCGACAACCGTCGAATGCAGATTGATAAATTGCGTAATTCTTCCCCGTGGGAGAGTGTGCGGGAAGCGACAGCTTATTTTCCGAGCCCGCATAGCCGAGCAGATAGCTCTCCTCGCCCTCTTCGTAGAAACGATAGCCATCTACTGTCGACTGTTTGCTCGGCGTCTCATCTTGATAAACATGTTTTGCATAATAAGCCACATTACCAAAATCAAACGATTGCGGCTTTATCTCTAACACTGAATAGTTCCAAACTTCAATGAGCTTATAACAACCGCTGAACGCATAATCTCTGATTTCGGTCACACCGCTCCCGATCGTGACCGAATTTAGCCCGCTACAACCGCTGAACGCATAATCTCCGATCGAGGTCACACCGCTTCCGATCGTGACAGAATTCAGCCCGCTACAACCCCTGAACGCATCAGATTCGATCACGGTCACGCCGTTCGGGATCTTCAATTCTCCCGTCAACCCGCTACAACCATAGAACGCAGAATATCCGATCGAAGTCACACCATCCGGGATCTTCAATTCTCCCGTCAACCCGCTACAACCATAGAACGCCCCATCTCCGATCGAGGTCACACCATCCGGGATCTTCAATTCTCCCGTCAACCCGCCGCAACCATAGAACGCATAATCTCCGATCGAAGTCACACCGTCGCCCAAGACGATCGTAACCAAGCTGTTATAACCATTGAACGCATAGGAAGGGATCTCTCCGCCTTTAACGGTTACTTCCTTCAAAGAATCGGGGATATTGACTCCGCTTATAAAGGGAAGCGCAATGCTTTCAAGGGAAGTGCACCCCTCGAACGCCGAATCTCCGATCTCGGTCACGCTGTCGGGAATGTCGATGGAAGTCAGCCCACTACAACCACTGAACACATCAGATTCGATCACAGTCACACCATCCGGAATCTTTAATTCTCCCGTCAACCCGCCGCAACCATAGAACGCCCCATCTCCGATCGAGGTCACACCATCCGGGATCTTCAATTCTCCCGTCAACCCGCCGCAACCATAGAACGCATGATCTCCGATCGAGGTCACGCTGGCTGGAATCTTCAATTCTCCCGTCAACCCGCTGCAACCCCAGAACACATTAGATTCGATCTCAGTCACACCGTCCGGGATCTTCAATCCTCCTGTCAACCCACTGCAATCATGGAACGCCCCATATCCGATCGAGGTCACACTATCGGGGATCTTCAATTCTCCCGTCAACCCGCTACAATACTCGAACGCAGAACTTCCGATCGAAGTCACGCCGTTCGGGATCTTCAATTCTCCCGTCAAACCCCTGCAATACGCAAACGCACCGGCAGGAATCGTCTTAACATTATCTCCGAATGTCAAGTTTCTTAAATTCGTGCAATCTGCGAAGATAGAACCGCTATACCCGATATAATTTCCCGCATTCCAAACTACGCTTTGCAACCTGCTACACCCGCTAAACGCCGAAACTCCGATCGAAGTCACACCGCTCCCGATCGTGAGCCAAGTTAAACTTTTACAACCGGCGAACGCAGAACTTCCGATCGAGGTCACGCTGTCTGGAATATCGATAGAACCCAGCCACTGGCAACCGGAGAACGCATAATTTCCAATCCAGGTCACGCCGCTCCCGATCGTGAGCCAAGTTAAACTTTTACAACCGGCGAACGCAGAACTTCCGATCGAGGTCACGCTGTCTGGAATCGTGATCGAACTAAGCCCGCTGCAATCCCAAAACGCATAATCTCCAATTTCGGTCAGTTTACTGTCCTCCTCGAAAGTAAGTCTTTTAAGCCCGCTGCAATCCGCGAACGCCATACTTCCGATTGAAGTCACTTCTTTTCCGATCGTAACCGAAGCCACTCCGCTACAAGTATAGAACGCATCATCAAAGATCTCTCCACCTGTAACGGTTACATGCAATAAGGTTTTTGGGACATCCGAATTTTCATCAATGGCGTTTCCGTGGGAGTTTCCGAAAATATATCCAAACGGATATTGATAGTCGTCCTTGGAAGTATTTTTTCTTGCGCCCACAAAGGGGATCGTAATGCTTGTAAGGTGGTCGCATTTCGCGAAAGCCGCTCTTTTGATCTCCGTCACATAATCCGGGATCACGATCTCACTTCGGGAAGTGTTTTTTACGTCCGCGATCATACAAGTAGTAGGGGTGGAAACAAATATGAAATTTTCCAAAAGCGGATCGACCTCCCACCGCGCTTCAAAGGTCACATTCCCCATTCCCATGGTAAAACGGAAAGAAGGATCTTTTGAAACTTCTTCTTCCCCTTTGTACCAACCGATAAAGTTATAGCCCAAATTCGAGCTTGCCGTTATCGTAACTTGGCTGTCGAAGGCATGATCGCCGCCGCCCGAAACAGTGCCCATTTCGCTGTCGCTTTGCGTCAATGTTACGGTATATTTGTTTGCTTCCCACCGCGCGGTAAGGTCTTGCGTCGTTGTGTAATTCCAAACCGAAAGGCTCTTTCCGCTTGCGTTCGTGAGTTGCACGCTCCCCAAATACCAACCCATGAAGGAATAGCCCGCACGCTTGGGAACGGGGAGGGAATATTCGCTGCCGTAAGTTACCGTTTTTTCCGTTTCGGTGAGCTCGTTGCCGCCGTTCACGTTGAGATTCGCTTTGTATCTGTTTGCCGTCTTGTCGGCATAGAGGGAGAGCGGCGCCCAAAGAACATCGGAAGTAAACTTCCTGCCGTCCACCGCATTCCACCCGTTGAAGGTATAGCCCGTAATGTCGGGCTTGTATTCTGCCGTAAAAGTATCGCCCGTGTAAGTTTCCGCCGTTTCGAGCAAATTTGTGCCGTCATAATAGGAAACTGTTACAAGATAACTGCGGTAGATGGTGATCTCGTACAAATTCACCAACGTCTGATTCTGGAAATTGACGGCGATATAATAGGTATTATCGCCGTCTCCGAGATCGGTCACCGTTTTCGTGGAGATCTCGCGCCGTCCTTCGGGATCGCTGTAAAGCCGCCAGACGGCGTCGTCACTGCAAGAGACCTTGCCTGAAAGGGAAACTTCGCCCGTGGTATGATCGACGAACATAAAGATCTTCTTTCCCTCGATGCTCGCCCCTTCCACACGCAAAATGTCCGCCGATGTCTCCGACCACTGCGCAAAGAGGGTCGTATTTTCGGAAACGACGTTCTCCTCGAATTTCCACGGGAAGGAACCGCTTTTGTGCCTCGCCCACCCCTTAAACGTATAATTTTTCCGCACGGGAGAAGAGGGCGCCGTGAGCTTGCTCCCCTCCTTTACGGTCTGCGAAAAGGTGCTCCCTCCGTCCCCGAACTCTCCGCCGTTGGCGTCATAAGTCACGGTGATCTCTTTTTCGGAGGGCTTTTGCGTGCCGCCCTGCTCATTGTCGCCCTGCTCTTTATCATCGCCGCTTGGATCGACGACGGGCGGATTTTTGCCCGTTTCATCGTTTTTTGTTTCCCCGCAGCCCGTAAAGCCGAACGCCAAACACAGCGCTCCCAAAATTGCCAAGAAAGTCACCAAAAATTTGCGTTTCATAAGTTCTCCCCTTTTTTCGCGTTTGAAAATGATACGATCTAAGCTACGGATACAGTTTACCATACATGGGCGAAAAAAGCAATTTTCCCGGAGAAAAAATTCGGGATAAACTTTTGCCGCCCGCGGGAGCGGCGCTCCCGCGGGCGGCAAAAGCCGGGCAAAAACCGTAAACACAAAAACGCCCGCCCGCGGCAAAGCCGCGGGCGCAAAACATTTCGCCGGTTTTCCGTTACAGCCAAACAATCTGCCCGATGTAGAGGTGTTCGGTTTGGTTCCGCTCCTCGAAGTTCTCCTTCGAGCCGCAGAGGAGCGCCTTGCTCTCGCCCCCGCGCACGGTGTATAAATTCCGCCGCTCGGCGGGGATCTGCAACACGCGCCCTGCCGGCGGCTCCTCTTCGAGGCGGTTATACGCCGCCAGAACGCGGGGCGGCACGCCGTAGAAGCGCGCAACGTCGCAGAGGCTCTGCCCCTTCTTCAAACGATAGTAAGTTTTCAGCTCCGGTTCGAGTTTCATGCCTCTATTGTATGCGGGAAGGACATAAAAAAGTTCTCTCCCAAATAAAATAACGTATGCAAAACTTGTACCGCACCGCCGCCGTCGTCACCGTATTCTCGGCGCTCGAACACTGCCTCGGATTTTTATACCGCATCGTTCTTTCGCGCATTTTGGGACCGGAAGGGCTGGGCGTCTACCAGGTATCGCTCACCGTATTCGCGGTCTTTCTCACCGTTACGTCGAGCGGACTGCCCGTCACCCTTTCGCGCATCATCAGCAAGCACCGTGCGCACGGACACCGCCGCGGAGAACAGGCGGCAACGAGCGCGGCGATCGTCCTCACGCTCGCCGTGAGCCTTCCCTTAACGGCGATTCTCTTTCTCGTAAGAGAACCCTTCTCCCGCATCTTTTCCGATCCCCGTTGCGCCGACCTCTTTTATATCCTTCTCATCGGGCTGTCCTTCACCTCGGTCTACTCCGTTTTGCGCGGATGCTTTTGGGGGAACCGCCGCTTTTTCATCTACTCGCTCGTCGAGCTCATCGAGGAGATCGTGCGGATCGCCGTCGGCGTATTTTTGCTTCTTCTCCTGCCCGCGGCGGTCGCCGACGTCAACCTTGCGGCGATCGCGGTGCTCGTCTCCTATCTGTGCTCATTTTGCGTTGCGCTCATCTATTTCTTCGTCCGCGGGGGAAGATTGCGCTCTCCGCGGGGGGAATTTCTGCCCCTGCTCCGCGCCTCCCTGCCCGTAACGGCGATGCGCGCCTCCTCTTCCCTCGTCAACTCCTTTATCTCGGTGCTCTTCCCCATGCGGCTGATGGCGGCGGGGGTCTCCTCCGCGCGTGCGATGAGCGAATACGGCGTCGTCTACGGCATGGTGATGCCCGTGCTCATGATCCCCTCTACCCTCATCGGGTCGATCGCCCTCGTGCTCGTACCGGAGCTTTCGGAATGCTTCTACCGCGGGCAGAAGGAAAAGCTCTCCGCGCTCGTGGAAAAGGCGCTCAACGCCGCCCTGCTCATCGCGGGAATGCTCTTCCCCTTCTTCGTAATCTGCGGCGAGGACGTCGGCGCCATGCTCTATGCGAGCGCCGCGAGCGGAAGGCTCATCTCCGCCTGCGCGATCATCCTGCTCCCCATGAGCGTTACCATGATCTCGACGAGCATTCTCAACTCCATCGGCTGCGAAAAGCACACCCTTTTCTTTTTCCTGTTCGGCGCTGCGGCGATGCTGCTCAACGTTTGGTTCTTGCCCAAGTATCTGGGAAGCGGCGCGCTCTGTCTCGGAATGGCCTGCGACTACACGATCTCCGCGGTCTGCGCCCTCGCTCTGCTACGCAAAAAGACGGGCAAACTCGGCTCGTGGAAGTATTTTCTCAAACTCTCCTGCGCGGTATTGCCCGTGATCGGGCTGGGCTATTTCGTGCGCAAACTGTTGGCGACCTATCTGAGCTATATCCCCGCTCTCGCGCTCACGGTCCTCTTCATCGGCTGTGCCGAAGTGCTGTTGTTTTCTCTTTTGAAACTGCTCGACGTAAAGGCGCTTTTGCGCCGATTTTTCGCGGGAAAAAAGAGTATAAAAAAGAGGGCATAATGAGGAATAAAAGGAAGCCGCCGCGCGCAAAATTGCGCGCGGCGGCTCTTTGCGAAAAGAGATCATTCTTCCCGTTCTTTGATTTCGATGTTGTATTTTTTGCTGTCCTTCGGGGTCTTGCAACGGACGAGGGTGCGGAGCGCCTTAGCGATCTTTCCCTGTTTGCCGATGACCTTGCCCATGTCGGAATCGGAGAGGAGCACGGTCACGTTGATGCTGTCCTCCGTCTCTTCTACCTCGTAGGAGAGGTGCTCCTTGTCCTCCGCAAACTGTTCTACGATATACTTGATCAAATCTAACATAATTTCTCCAAATTAGCGCGGGCAAAACCGCCGTTTTGCGCCTGCGGAACTCCTTTTTCCGCATTTCTGCGGGTCGGTCCGTCTCTGCGGAAAGGCTTACTTCTTCTTTTTCTTTCCTTTGGTCTTGGCGGGAGAAAGTTTTGCGGACTTTTCGATCACGCCCGTCTGCACGAGGAGCGATTTCACCGTTTCGGTGGGCTGAACGCCCTTGGCGATCCAGTCTTTCGCCTTATCGACGTCCACCGTGAGCGTCACGGGATCGGACTTGGGGTCGTAAAAACCGACCTTGTCGATGTACTCGCCTGTCGCCGCTTTTCTCGCGTCCACAACGACGATACGGTAAACGGGGGACTTCTTGTCGCCCATTCTCACCAGTCTCATTTTAACCATGTAGATACCTCCGATATGATATATGTTTCTCGATTTTTCGTTTTTTGCGCCGCTTTTCTAATTCCGTCATTCCGCCCCGTGCGAAGTTCTGCTCCTCTAAGCACGGCACGAGCCGTAGGCGAAGGAAACATTGCTTTTCTAATCCCGTCATGTTGAACGTAAGTGAAACATCGCCTTAGCGTTAATAAAACTGCGGCGACCCTTCGACTTCGCTTCGCTCCGTTACTTCGGAGCTTTGCTCCTCGTGCCGCCCTTCGGCAACATAGAACGCGCGGGCGGGGCAGGGAGACAATTTGGAAGCGGGCGTTGGGGGTTTCTTGGCGCCTCCTTTGAGGAGGAGCTGTCACGAAGTGACTGAGGTGGTGGTCATCTCAGGACAAAGGACACCACCCCCCTGTTTTGGCGGCAGGTACCGCCAAAACCCCGTCGCGTTTGCCAACG
>CANRNP010000020.1 GCA_947632015.1 uncultured Clostridia bacterium
CCCCGGCGTCAACTTGCACCGCTCGGTGTACAACTCCCGTAACTACGAATATTACAGCGAGGACGGCGTTCTTTCGGGCAAACTCGCCGCAGAAACGGTGCGCGGCGCCAAAGAGAACAACCTCTACTGCTATGTGAAGCACTTCGTCATCAGCGACAACGGGCAGAACGCCTGCGACTGGTACGAATGGCTCACCGAGCAGGCGCTCCGCGAGATCTATCTCAAACCCTTCGAGATCTGCGTGAAGGAAGGCGGCGCGAACGCCATGATGAGCGCCTTCAACAAGCTCGGCGCCGTGTGGTGCGGCTACAACCACGCGCTCCTTACCGATATTCTCAGAACGGAGTGGGGCTTCCACGGCTCCGTCATCACCGACTGGGACCAGGGCTACATGAACACCTACGGCAAGGGCGTGATCGCGGGCAACGACCTCTGGCTCAACAGCACCAACGGCAGCGCCGATCTGTCCTTCCAGGATAACGGCACCGCTTACGCCGCGCGGCAGTCGGCGAAGAATATCCTCTATACCTATGTGGATACCTACGTCGCCGCGCTCGATTATCAGGAAAAAGTCGCAAGCGGAGAGTACCAAGATCCCTACAACGTGACGCTCGGCAACCTTACGGTGAACGCCGCGCCGCATTCGAATCTCTTTATCGCGCTCTGGGCGATGCTCGACGTCGTGCTCGTGCTCGGCGTTGCCGCGTGCGTACTGTTTATGTTCTTCCCCAAGCAGAAAAAGGCGGAAGAGACCCAAGAGAGCGGGGATGCGTCCTCCGAACAATGAGACCGGGAAAAAAGAGGCGGGATTCCGCCTCTTTTTATCTTGAAACTGTGCAAGCGCATTGTTAGTTTGTGCCAAAACTCTTTCTTTTTTTGCATTGCCGTGTATAATTATAACAGCGATAGCGGAAGGTTTTATTGCGGGGGACGGAAATGCGGAAGCGGCTCTTCAACTTAAAAAGCGTATTTCTCGCCGCGGCGCTTCTTTTTCCCGCGGCGGCGGGGTGCGCCCCCGAACTTCCGCCCGCGAAAGAGCCTGAGTTCCCCTTTGAGGACGAAACGCCGACGGGGCTCGTCCTCGACGAGGCGGACGGCACCCTCTTTTTGCGTTGGCAGGAGACGGACGCGGACGGATATAATGTTTACAGGAGCAAGAGCACCTTCGGCACTTACGAAAAAGTGAACGGCGAACTTTTGGAAACGCCGCGCTTTACCTCCCGCGAGGAGCTCTACGCCGTCTACCGCGTGACCGCCGTGAAAGACGGCGGCGAAGAGAAGATCGGCGAGGGAAGCGTCTTTTCCGCAGAGACCCTCCTCGTCGCCCCGACGGACGACATGGCGAGCGTGCAGGCTTGCATCGACGAACGCCATGCAAGGCTGGAAAAGGCGGACAGCGGGCAGTTTTCGGACGAACGCTTTGCAATTTACTTCTTCCCCGGAGAATACGACCTCAACGTGAAGGTCGGTTACTATACCACCGTCGCGGGGCTCGGCAGAACGCCCGACGACGTGAAAGTAAGATCGCTCTCCGTCTCCTCGGAGGTGCTCCCCAAGAACAACGCGACCTGCACCTTCTGGCGGAGCGCGGAAAATCTCACCGTGAAAGGGGACGTGCGGTGGGCGGTGTCCCAGGCGACGAGCCTGAGAAGGATGCGCATAGAGGGGGATCTCTTCCTCTCCAACGGCGACGGCTGGTCGTCGGGCGGATTCCTTGCCGACAGCGAAGTGACGGGCACCGTCTATCCCGGCAGCCAGCAACAGTGGATGGCGCGCAACTCCTCGTGGGGGAAGTGGGATCATTGCGGTTCGCACAACTACGTCTTTTCGGGGTGCGAAGGCGCCATTCCGCAGGGAGAATGGACGGAAGCGGGCAAGCGGGCGACCGTTCTTCCCGCGACCGAAAAAATGGCGGAAAAACCCTATCTGACCTATGACGAAGCGGAGGGATTCCGCGTGTTCGTGCCCGCCGTGCGGGAAAACCGCATAGGGACCTCCCGCGGGGACGAGCGGGGGTATTTCCTTCCGCTCGGCGCCTTTCATATCGCAAGCGGGCGGGACAGCGCCGAAACCCTCAACAGGGCGCTCGAAGAGGGGAAACATCTCTTTTTTCCCGCGGGCAGATATTCGCTCGACGCCCCCTTGGAAGTGACGCTCGGAGACACCGTGCTCTTCGGTTCGGGATATGCGACGCTGAAAATTTCGGAGAAAAACGGCGATTGCGCCCTGCGCCTTTCGGACGCGGACGGGATCCGCGCGTGCGGACTGCTCGCAGACGCGGGCAAATACAGTAAAAATATGGTCGTGGTGGGGGAAGAGGGGGAGCACCGCTCCCATTCCGATCCCATCGTGCTCAGCGATCTCTTCCTCCGAATCGGCGGGGCGAAGAACGTCCACACCGAGACGGAGACCGCGCTTGCCATTCATGCGGACGATACGGTCGGCGATAACTTCTGGGTGTGGCGCGCCGATCATTCGAGCGGCGTGGAATGGGAGGACGTTTCCTACCTCGACAAGGACGGGGAGACGGTGACAAACTACGGGAATCCCGTAAAGACGGGGGTTTTGGTGACGGGGAACGACGTTTCGTGTTACGCCCTCATGGTGGAGCATTGCGAGGGGTACCAGACCTTCTGGAAGGGCGAGAGGGGACTCACCGTGATGTATCAGAGCGAAACGCCCTACCGCGTGCCCTCGCAGGAGAAGTGGATGAGCGGCTCCAAAAAGGGCTGTGCGAGCTATAAAGTGGACGACGGGGTGACCGCCCACCGCGCTTACGGCGTGGGGATTTATCTCGTCAATTACAGCGGCGTTACCCTCGCCTCGGCGATCGAAGCGCCCGAAACAAAGGGGATCGCGTTGGAGCATCTCGTGATCTGCGCCTTTACGCAAAACGAGAGCTCGATCGAAAACGTCGTCAACGGCTTTGGCGGCGGCGTGGGAGCGAACGTATTCCGCAGGCTGGTGGAAAAGTTCCCGATGCAGGCGTGATAAGCGCCTCTCTTCGATAAAAAAAGCCGTTTTCCCAAGGAGAACGGTGATCGCGCGTAAAAAGGTTCTTTTTTCGGTACATACCGAAGGAAATAGCAAAAAAAATGAAATGGAGGGAAGTTATGAAGAACAAAGCATCTGTTTTGCGGTATTTCATCGTGATGGTGTTCGCTGTTCTTTGCACGGCGGTCTGTTTTACGGCTTGTAAGCCGAAAGACGACGTGTCGGACGCAGAGTACGCCATTACCTGGAATATTCAGGAACATGCAACGGTGAAGGCGGAGGGGTACGATACTCTGCCCGAAAAGGCAAAGAGCGGCACGACGATCGCGTTCACGGTCACCTGCGACAGCGGCTATGCCGTAGACACCGTGAAGAACGGCGACAGAAACATGAACTCTACCGGCGGGAAGTATCAGTTCTCCGTCTCCAAGACGGACGTGAAAATTTCCGTTACGGTAAAGCGGGAGATCGCCGCCGTCAAGGTAACGCAAAAACCCGCGAAAACCATTTACGAAGCGGGCGAGACCCTCGATAAAACGGGGATGACCGTGGAAGTCGAATATACGGGCGGCGACAAGGCGACGCTCAAAGAGGACGACTACCGCATCCGCTATAACGGCAACGCGGCGGCGAGCGCGTTCTCCCTCGGCGACGAGTACTTTACCGTCGTTTACGGCGGGAAGGAATCGGATCAGGTGAAGCTCGACGAAAAGGTAAAGGCGGTCATCACCGTCGATACCCGCAATGGGGTGATCGCCGACGACAATTATCTCGAAAACTTAAAGAAAAATACCAAACTCACCGTGACCGATCCCGACAAGGGAGTGTTCAAGATCTCCTTTGCGGAACCTCTGGAAGAAGATATTGCCCTTCCGACGAGTTTACAGCTCATCAAGAACCACAAAGAGCCCGGCGCATTCATTCTGATGGGTTACAACAATCCGTTTGTCGTGAGCAGGGCGGACGGCGATTCCACGCAGAATACGCCTTCCGACATCATCCCCGTGGAAACGGTGAAGAGCGGCACGATCGTTGCGCGGTGGCAGGCAGATCTGTTTACCGCGGACGAGATCAAGTACGAAGAAGAGAACGGCAAGCCCATGCTTGTGCTGTCGGGCAGCTATCATCTTGCAAACAGCGTCCATTTCTACTTCTATGAAGGGAACAGACAGGTCTTTTTCGAGAGCAGTGAAGTTCTGACAAAGCCCGCGGACGGCGGCGCGACGACGATCAAGTTCGATATGAGCGTGCTCGCCGAAGCGGAAGCGCAGGACGGCGGCACCTTCCTCGGCGCCTGGCTCGACCTCAAACTCCGCTCCACCGACTTTGAAAACGTGGATTACGAAGAGCAGGAATTCCCCGTCTCCCTTGCGCAGGACGAGGCGCTCGCTGTGGGCGACTACACCTATGACTTCGCCGATTACAACGGCGCGCTGAAAACGGTGATCACGCCGAGAGTTCCCACCACCTATCAGATCAAGAACACGAGCGAAGGGGAAAAACTGAGCGTGACCTTCGAGGGCGTGGTCGATATGTCGAGATACTTCGGCAAGACAATCAAGATCGACGTTCTCGTCGGAAGCAAGAAGAATATCGGCTATTCGCAGATCGGCGCCGACGGGAAGTGGAGCATTAAATTCGATCTTACGAGCGCGGATTTCACTTTCAACACGAGCGGCTACGTGCACATGATCATCGTCGAGTCGGAAGAGGATCAGACGGTGCTCTACACGAGCAATACCAACATTGACGAGAGCAACCTGCCCAACGGGGCGCTCACGGGCGACGGCTATATCGATTGCAGCGGCATCGACCTTCTCATCGGGCAAGGCGTCCGCATCGCCAACGCGGATAGCTCCGAGGTGTACTACTTCGGCGAAGGCAAGTGGGGCGGCATCGTGTTCTACGCGCTCAACGAGAAGCAGAACATCTCCTTCGACGGCTCCACGCAGATCGCCCTCAAAGTGGACGACATGCAGAATCCCACCAAGGTCTATTATATCTTTAACGTGAGAGTGGGCGGGCTCGAACCCTACACCGAAGAGGAGATCAAAGAGAACTTTGTATTCGGCAATGTCGACGGCGCCGCGGACGTATTCCCCTGCGCGAAGATCGAGAAGATGGGCAAGGACCTCTACCGCGTCTGGTACGACGTCACCGACTATGCGGGCGGACAGCTTTGGCCCAACTTCTATGAAGTGAAGGGCACGGCGGAAAATCCCGAATACGTGAAGGCGTTCGAGATCAGAAATGCGGCGGCGGGCAGTGCGACCGAAAAGCTCTATGCGATCGTCGGCGGCAAGAAGTACACCATCAAGGTGGAATATAACGGACCTTGCGTTGCGCCCAAAGACGCTGAGGGCGAGACGGCGAACCCTGCGACCGCCGATCCTTCCACCCTTCCCAAACCCGGCGTGATTCTGCCCGACGAGGCGGTCTACACCCCCACGGACGCGAACGTTAAGACGGATAGCGAGAAAGTTTACTTCGTTCTTTCGGGCACCTATACGGGCTGTTCCGAAGAGGAGATCAAGGCATTCCTCGAAGCGGTCTATCTCGACTTCCAGCACAACAAGGAAGCGGGCGCGGCGAGCTGGGACTACGTGACCGATTTCGCGCGCACCGTGACCGTGGAAGGCACAACGTGGACGATCGAAGCGGATATTACGGGACTTGCAACATCCTTCTATACCGTCCACTTCGACGCTCCCGGTTTGAACGGCAACGCGGGGAAAGACCTCAAACTCACAGATCTGCAAAGCGACGGCAGAAACGTGAGCTATAACAGCAGAAAGTACACCATTACCAACAAGTACGGGATCTCTACCGCGGGCAAGGACTTCTACGGCTGTATCGGGCTGACGATCGTCGATCAGACGGCTCCCGTCATCACGCCGACGAACGCGAACGTCGAGGCGGATAGCGATAAAGTGTACTTCGTTCTTTCGGGCACCTACGAGAATTACGAACAGACCGAACTCGAAGAGGCGCTGGAAACCATTTACTTCGACTTCCAGTTCCGCGGCGGGTCGTGGACGAGATACAACGAATTCGAAAGGACGGTTACCGTATCCGAAGGGACGTGGACGATCAAGTTCGACATCACCGCGCTCGCGACGGGCAACTATACGGGGCACTTCGATTCGACGGACGGGACGGGCGAATCCGCGAAGAACCTCGACATCGCGGATTCTTCCATCGACGGAAAGAACGCGACCCTCGGAACCAAGAGCTATACCCTCGTGAATAAACCCACGAGCACCGAAGAAGCGGACTTCTGGGGACATATCGGGCTTACGATCGCCGACAATGCCGCCAAGAAGGCGACGATCGACCGCAACAGCGTGAAGCTCGAAATGACGGACGACGTCGTGTATCTCGTGTTCGAAGGGACCTGCGAGGGATATACCGAGCAAGACTTCGCCGTCGATATTCAGGAGACCGCGGGTACGTGGCCTACGACGAACGGCTTTACAACGACCGTCACCATCGCAGAAGGGAAGTTCACGGTGAAGGCGGACCTCTCCAAGGCGGCAGGAAGCGCAAATCTCTATGTGCTCCATGCGATCATCGGGGGCAATACCAACGATTTAGACCTTGAAGGGAAAACGGACGTCGCCAACGGCGAAAAGATCAAGGATGTGAACACGTTCACCACCTCGGCGGGAAAGATTTATACCCTCTATGTCCGCTCGATGTGGGAGGGCAGACAGGTATATGTGCTCCAAATCACCGACCCCAACGCGAAAACGCTCACCGTGGATATGAATTCCGCGAAGATCGAAGAGAGCGAGGGCAAGGTCTACTTCTCGCTGGAAGGGACCTATACGGGAACTTACACCCCCGATGAAATTAATTTTGACGTGCAAAAGCACGACGCTTGGGATGAAGTGATCGAGGGCGTTACATACGAAGTTACCTTAAAGGACGGCAAGTTCACCTTGAAGGCAGACGTCACCGCTCTCTCGGCGGCGGAAAAGCCTTACGGCATGCACTATTGGATCAATGACGGCGACAAGCTGGACGTTCAGCGCGAAGGTTCGACGGATAAAGGCGACTTCGAGACGATCGAAGAGATCAATACCGTTACGCTCGGCACAAAGACGTATGTCTTGAAGGTCATGGCGAGATGGAATCGCCAGGTCATCGTCATCAGCGTGTTCGATACCTCCGTTAAGACGATCACGTTCAGCGGCGCAACGCTCCAACAGGCGGACGGGAAAGTGTATCTTGTGCTCACGGCGACCGTTACGGGTTACACCGCGGAAGAGCTCAAAACGATGACGTTCTACGGCGACAACGTCGATGGAAAACCGTCCGTCGATCTCACCGCCGCAGACGCAACGCTGGAAGGGCTCAACGCCACCATTAAGTTCGACCTCACTTCCGGCGCTTCGGGCAAGCACTACGGGCATTACACCCTCAACGGCGAGAGCAAAGGGAATATCAACTGCGGCGTGACGGCTTCTACCGTTACGGAAGGCGGCAAGAAATACGAGCTTACCACAGAGTACGGTATGCCTGTGGTAACGATTTCCGAAGCCGAATAAGGAAACAGTAAAATAAAGCCGCGGCGCTTTGCGCCGCGGCAATTTTTTTTAGGTTTCGAACGATTCTTTGCTCGCACCACCACCCTCTTGGCTCCCCCTTGAGGGAGAACAGCGCATTCTGCCAACGGTTGATAACCGTTGGCAGAATGCGCTGTGACAGGAGTGTCCCGCCTTTCTAATGTCCGTTCCTTAGGCGGCACGAGCCGTAGGCGAAGTAGCGCATTTGAAGCGCGAACGGTGACCGCCCCGGGCGAAGTTCTGTTTCTCTAAGCGCGGCACGAGCACATAGTGCGAAGTAACGCGGGACTCTACCCGCGTGAGAGAGCTGTCGCCGTAGGCGGTGAGGGGGTGGTGCTTCGTAAATAATCGTTCGAGGAAACGTGCTGTTGCGGTTTAACATGGTTGTCCTCTTGGTCGTTTCATCGGACAATAAGCCGCAGGTATGCGGCAAATTGTGGGCGCTTATGGAAAATGGCGATTTTCCAACGCGCAGAGGTTTTAAGGTTTCGAACGATTCTTTGCTTCTTCCCCCTTGCCCACCCCTTGAGGGGTGGGTGTCACGCGCAAAGCGCGTGACGGAAGGGGTGTCGTAAACCCAAACACCCCCTCAGGCTCGCAAGCTCGCCAGCTCCCCCTCAAGGGGGAGCCAAGAGAGAGGTGTCCTTTGTTCTTGATATGTTATTCCGCATTGACGCAACCTTGGTGGTAGCCCACCACACCCGCCTGCGGCACCCTCTCCTCAAGGAGAGGGCAATCGTTCCCCCTTTCGGCACTTCGTGCCACTTTCCCCCGCTATGCGGGGGACAACAAAATAAGACTGTGGCGCCCCTTCGACTGCGCTACGCTCCGTTCAGGGTGACATAATAACACCACCTCAGTCACTTCGTGACAGCTCCTCCTCAAAGGAGGAGCCGGGTCGCCGCAGTGTTCTCTTAACACCACCTCAGTCACTTCGTGACAGCTCTCTTACGCGGGTAGAGCCCCGCGTTCGGTCACCGTTCGCGCTTCTAATGCGCTCACTCCTGTCACAGCGCGCCAACGGTTATCAACCCTTGGCAAAAAGCGCTGTTCCACCTCAAAGGAGGAGCCAAGACCCGCTCTCTTTCTTCCCCGACAAGAGAGGGGCAAAAAAAGACCTTCCCGCGGGAAGGTCTTTTTTTGCCTAAGTTCAGCCTTAATTTTATGCCGTAAGTTCATGCCTTAAATTTTATGCCGTGAATTTATGCCTTAAATCAGCTCTCGGCAGGGGTGTCGGCAGAGCCGGACTTCTTGCGAAGTACCATAAAGATCCAAACGCCGCATCCGCCGAGCGCCAACACGTCTATCACGACAAGCACCGGAATGTACCAACGGAAGTTGAAGTCGCGCGAACTCGTGTGGATCTGTACGCCGTCTACAAAGCCGTTATCAATGTCCTCGTTGTAGGTCGCCTGCGTGTCGAGCGCGTTCAGATACATATACAATACGTCCTTGCTCGCCCGTCTGAGCGCCTGCTTATATGCGTTGCTGTCCGTCTCCTGCTTGAAACTGCCGTTGTCCAGATAGCCGTCCATCCAAAGGTCGCCGCCCGCGCGAAGCATCTGGTCGCCGTTCATAAAGACGTGATTATCCGCATAGTCGGTGAGGATCGCGCCCTTAAAGCCCCATTCGCCGCGTACGACTTCGGTGAGGAGCGCCTCGCTTCCGCCCGTCCAGACCGCGCCGATGCGCCCGTAAGAGGTCATGATGCCCGTTGCGCCGCCTTCCTTCACGCAGATCTCAAACGGCTTGATGTACGCCTCGCGGAGCGCCTGTTCGGTGATCCAGTTGTACATGCCGTCGCGGTTGCTCTCGCTCTCATAGAGGCAGAGGTGTTTGAGATAGCTGAACACGCCGCCGTTCTTCGCCGCCTTGACTTCGTTCGCCGCCATGATCCCCGAAAGGTAGGCGTCCTCGGAATAGTACTCATAGTTTCTGCCGCCGAAGGGGGAGCGGTGCAGGTTCATCGCGGGTCCGTACCAGCCGTTCACGCCGAGGGTGGCGGCGTCGGTCGCTACGGCGAGCCCCAAACTGTATGCAAGCTGGGTGTTCCACGTCTGCGCGAGCACGATGGAGCTGAATCCCGTTGCGCCCGTGAAATTGTTGTCGAAGCTGCCGATCTGGTTGGGACCGTCGAGGTCGAGCGTTCCGGGCTTGCCCACCGATTTGAGTTCCATCGTCTTGGTGTAGCCGTGGAGCACGAGCTGTTTCATTTCGCCGAGCGTGAGGGCGTTGAGCACGGGCGCCCAGAGTTCCTCGTTGTCGAAGTTCGCCTCTTTGCCGAGCTGCCGCCCGTCGTCGGTGACGGCGCCGGCGGTCGAATCGTAGATGAGAATGCCGTTCGTCGCGCCCGTAACGGGTTCCTCCGCGTCGCTGTGGCGGTCCAGCCATTCGCCGGCGAACGCCTCGGTATAGAGGTTGTACACCTTGATCTCAGCCGCCATTTCGCGGTTCTCCGCCTGCGCATAGGGGAAGGTGCCCACAAAATCCTTTCTCGAAAGATAGGTGATGTTTGCCGTGTGGTCGCTGTTGCCGTCGATCGCGACGCCGTCGGTGAGTTCGACCCCCTCGCCCGCCGTAAAGCGGTTCTCCACGGGGTTGCCCGAATAGCTGTCGTCGAAGATCTGAATGTTGTTTCCCACCCGATAGGTGTAAGTTGCGGGGTCTCCGTCCAAACGGTCGGTTGCAAGCGTGTGCGCGTCCGTTCTCAGAGAGAGCACATATTCGCCCTCGTCGAGCTCATAGCCGCAGTTGCCGTTGCCGTTTGCGTCGTAGCAGTCGTAGCTCTTCATGTCCTCGGCGCGCGCTTCGAGAATGACCGTTTCGCTCTCGCCCTTCTTCAAGACCTGCTGCGTCTTGCCGAAGGCGATGAGATTGACTGCCGCCTTCTCGATGCCGTCATTGTATGGCGCGGTGTAGTAGAGCTGAACGACGTCCTGTCCGGGCATTTCGCCCGTGTTGGTGACGACGACTTCGAACTTGATCACGCTGTCATCGTCGATGGCGGAGCCCGCTTCCAGCGAGACGCTCCTTACCTGCCAGGAGAAGTTCGTGTAAGAAAGTCCGAATCCGAAGGGATATTGCACGACGTCCTCATAGCCGTTTTCGATGTTCCACTGCGTCTTTGCCTTATCGGTTGTCCAGAAGCCCTCGGCGTCCGCCGTCTCGTACCACTTGTAGCCGACGTAGATGCCCTCCTGATAATCGGTGTACGCGACGCCCGAATATTTGACGTTCGTACTGCCGTTGGTATGGTCGACGGTGGTGGGGTAGAGCCCCGCGCTGTTGGTGTAGAAGTTGGTCGTATCGTCGCCCTTGCCCGATTCGCCCTTGACCCCCGACCCCGTGTTCACATAGGTGGGGTTCGTCGTAAGGTCGTAGGCGAAGGTGTCCGTCGTTCTGCCCGAAGGGGTGTATTCGCCGTACAGAAGTTTCGGGATCGCCTTCGCGCCCGCGGTGCCCGTCGTCGCCACGATGAGGCAGGAATCGAGCCCTTCGATCGTCTCCAAAAAGCCGAGTTCCATCACGCTCGTGGAGTTGATGAGGACGATCACGTTTTTGAAGTTTTCGCCGACATAGGTGAGGAGTTCCTCTTCCTCGGTGGAAATTTCGAGATAGGTGCGGGTCGTATCCGTCTCTTTGCCGTATTTATACTGCACCTTGGGGGAATCGTTGCTCTCGCCCGAAACTCTGCCGAGGACGACGAGCGCGGTGTCCGAATAGCTCTGTGCGCCCGCTTTGAGCTCCGGCGTATAGCGGGTCTCGTCGCTCACGCTCGGCTCGTAGAGCACGCTGTACTCGTAGTTGAAGCTATGGAGCGTTCCCTGCTTGCCCGACTGGTTCACGTTTACCGAATCCAACGGGTCGGCATGGTCGCGGCGGGCTTTGTATTTGGTGTACATGTCTTTGAGCTCGGTGTTGTATTCGATCTCGTATGCGTCGAGCGCGTCGTAGAGGTCGTAGAGCTGTGCCTGCTTTTTGTCGTCGCGGTCCTTCGTGCCCTTTACTCTGCCCGAACCCGAACCGCTGTACACCCAGTCTACGGACGCCCAGCCGAACACGTTCACTTTGCCGTTTACGCTCTTGTCGAGCGGGAGCACGGGCGCGCCGCCCTCCTCGTTGGCGTTGTTCTGCACGAGCACAGTGCCCTCCGCCTGTATCTGCTCAGCAAGCGTTTCGCCTTGCGCGCGTGCGGCGCTGTTCTCGCCCCCCGCCTTATAGCCGATGACATAGCGGTCGATCTTATCCGAAAAGACGCCGACCGCGATATTGAGCACGAGCACGATCGCGACGATCACCGCGCTTACCGAAAAACAAATAACTCTCTTTTTCTTCATAGTTACCTCCTGTTTGTCCGAGGGGGGCATGTCCCCCGCAAAGGCTTCCGCCCTCTCTCTTACCATATTATAATATTGGAGCGGATTTGGCAATAGTCTTTTTTCGGAAAGGAACAAAAAACAGACGGAAATAGAAATAAGTATAGTGAAAAATGAGCAACCGAAAAGGGAGAAATTTTTATAATTTTTCGCCGTTTTGAAGATTCTATTCAAGTTATGCCGTAAAATCGGTAGATTATTGTGAAAAAATTGACGCAAACCCAAAAAAAGTGTTATAATGAAAAATAATCTCGGAGTGGGGAGGTGCGATCGTGAAAAGAGGCATCGGTTGCGCGGCTGCCGCGCTATTGCTTTTGCTGTGCGGAGGGTGCGGGCAGACGCCCGAAAAACCGCCCGTTTCAGAGCCGCCGCAAGAAGAGCCGAAAGAAGAGCATACCCTGTCCTTCCTCACCGCAAAGGGGACTTCTCTCAAAAACGAGGAAGGGGAGACGGTTACGCTCCGCGGCGTGAACGCGGGCGGGCTGTGCGTGACCGAGGGCTGGATGACGGGGATCTCCTCCGAGGGAAGGGCGCCCGGCGACGGGACGCCCGGCGGCGACGTGCGGGTGCGCGACCAGCTCACCGCTACCAAAGTGCTCATCGAGCGGTTCGGGCTCTCCACCGCGGAGGACCTGTGGTACAACTACCGCGGCTACTGGTGGACGGAGGAGGATTTCGAGAACTGCGCGGAGATGGGGATCAACGTCATCCGCCTGCCCTTTACCTTTATGAACGTGGATTTCGCCGCCGTGCAGGGCTTAGACTATGCGGGCTTCGAATACGATTTTTCCTACCTCGACGACTTCGTTTCCCGCGCCGAACAACACGGGCTCTATACCATTCTCGACCTGCACGGGGCTTACGGCTCGCAAAACGGGCAGGAACACAGCGGCGAGACCATCGACGACGAGAAGGACGTGGACTTCTATTCCAACGAGGAAAAGCTCTTCCTCACCGAAAAACTCTGGGGAGAGATCGCAGACCATTTCAAAGAGAATCCCGCCGTGGCGGGGTACGACCTTCTGAACGAGCCCGGCGAGAAGGCGGGGCTCACTTCCGCGCGCCATTTCGACGCGATGGACCGCTTTTATCATGCCATCCGCGCGAAAGGGGACGAGCACGTCGTCATCTTCGAATCGTGCTGGGCGGGGGAGGACATCCCCCTCCCGCAGGAGTACGGCTGGAAGAATTGCATGTATTCCTTCCATCATTATACGAACTGCACGGGGCAGGACCGCGTTTTTGAGCACTGCAACAGCTTCTCGGAACGGGTCAAGGAAGTGGAGATGAGGCACTTCGGCGTGCCCCTCTATATGGGCGAATTCACCTGCTACGACAGCGAAGCGCAGTGGGATTACACCCTCGATCTTCTCAACACCCACGGTTGGAGCTGGACGAGCTGGACGTATAAGGTCTGGGGGGATATGTCGTGGGGGATATATAACGTCGGGCTCAACGGGGAACGGAAGGTGAACGTCCATACCGATCCGCTCGATACGATCGAGGAGAAATTCCGCGCGCTCTCCACGGCGGAGAACGGGGTATGGCATACCCTCGGCACGGGAAAGACACTCTTTTTCGAGATCCGCAAATACGCCGCGAAGGAGACCAAATGAGACCGGAACGCTTTCTCGAAGCCGAACTGCTCAACCGCTTAAAGACCAAACCGGTCACGCAGATCTATGTCTCGGACCTGATCGCAGGGGTCGGCATCTGCAAGGCGACCTTTTATAAGTATTACTGCGATAAATACGATCTGCTCCAAAAGTGCTTTTACCACGAGTTCTACGAGGAGATCCTCGCCCATGCCGCAACTTTCGAACAGTTCGCGGCGGCGTCCCTTTCCGCCTTCCGCAAATCGCCGAAAACGGTCGTCCATGCCATGATCTGCGAGGATCCGAGCTCCATATTCTCCTACCACAGCGGGCTCGTGAAGAGTTTTCTCGTCCGCGACAGAATCGCCGCGGGCAAGGAGACGGAAGGGGAGTTCACCGGGGAGATCCTGCGCATTTATGCCGACGACGTTACGCGGGCGACGGTGGAATGGCTCTCCGCGCCCAAGCTCGTCTCCGCGGAGGAGCGGATGCGCCTCATCAGAGGGCTCTTCCCCGCCGCGCTCGGCTGAGACCGATATATTCCTCCTTTTTTCGTTCTTTGCCGCTTCCGCCGCGCGGGGGCGGCAAGATTTTTACCTTTTTTCGCAACCTGCCCGCGAAAACTTGACATTTCTTCCCCAAAAGCATACAATAAGAGAAAAAATGGACGAAGGTACTCTATGTTTTACAGAACGCACACCTGCGGCGAGCTCAGAAAAGAGGACGAGGGCAAAAAGGTAAAGCTCTCCGGCTGGCTCGACAGCAAGCGCGACAAGGGAGGGCTCCTCTTCGCCGTATTGCGCGACTTTTACGGCGTTACCCAAGTGGTCGCGCAGGAAGAACCCTGCCTTTCGCAGCTCCGCGAAATTCCCACAGAATCCACCGTATCCGTGGAGGGCACCGTCGTGCTCCGCTCCGCGCCGAACGAAAAACTCCCTACGGGGCTCATCGAGATCATCCCCGAACGGGTGGAAGTCCTCGGCAGAAGGAGCGTGCCCGCCCTTCCCTTCGAAGTCTCCCGCTCCACCGAAGCGGGGGAGGACGCCCGCCTCAGATACCGCTTCCTCGACTTGCGCAACCCCGCCGTGAAGGATAAGATCGTGTTGCGCTCCCGCATCGTCGCCGACCTGAGAAAACTCATGACGGAGCGGGGATTTTATGAGATTTCCACCCCCATCCTCACGAGCTCCTCTCCCGAAGGCGCGCGCGACTATATCGTGCCCAGCCGCCTGTATCCGGGCGAATTTTACGCCCTGCCGCAGGCGCCCCAGCAGTATAAACAGCTGTTGATGTGTTCGGGATTCGACCGGTATTTCCAGATCGCGCCCTGCTTCCGTGACGAGGACGCCCGCGCCGACCGTTCGCCCGGCGAGTTCTACCAGCTCGATATCGAGATGGCTTACGCCACGCAGGAAGACGTGTTCGAGGTGCTCGAAGGGGTGCTTCCGCCCGTCTTTGCCAAGTATTCGGGCTGGGAAGCCGATAAGCCGCCCTTCCGCCGCATTCCCTACCTCACGGCGCTCGAAGATTACGGCACCGATAAACCCGACCTGCGCAACCCTCTCCTCATCAAAGACGTTACCGACCTTACGGTGAACTGCGGGTTCGACCCCCTCATGTTGAAGCACGTCAAGGCGATCTGCGTTGCGGGCGTGAATGTGCCGCGGAAGTGGATCGACAAGACGGCGGAAGAATTCAAGATCAGGACGGAAGGCGGCGCGATGTTCTGGTTCAAGCTCGACGAAAACGGCGCGCCCGCGGGCGGGATCGCCAAATTCGTCGCGGAGAACGCCGCCGCGTGGAAAGAGGCGCTCGGCGCCGAAAAGGACGCCTTTATCGCCCTCGTCGCCGAGGACAAGCTGCAAGACGTCCAGAAACGGGCGGGCATTTTGCGCACGATGCTCGGCGCGGGGCTCGGACTCAACGAAAAGAATGTTTACCGCTTCTGCTGGATCGTCGATTTCCCGATGTACGAGATCGGCGAGGAGAGCGGACAGCTCGAATTCTGCCACAATCCCTTCTCCATGCCGCAGGGGGGCATGAAGGCGTTCGAAAAGGACCCCCTCGAAATCCTTGCCTATCAGTACGACATCGTCTGCAACGGCGTGGAACTTTCTTCGGGCGCGGTGCGCAACCACGACCCTGAGATCATGCTCAAAGCCTTTTCCCTCGTGGGGCTCGACCGCGACGCCGTCGTGGCGAAATTCCCCGCCCTCTACAACGCCTTCGAATACGGCGCGCCCCCGCATGCGGGCGTCGCTCCCGGCGTGGACAGAATGGTGATGCTCATCTGCGATACGGTGAACATCCGCGAGGTCATCGCCTTCCCCATGAACGCAAAGGCGCGCGATCTGCTCATGAACGCGCCCTCCCCCGTCGAACAAAAACAGCTCGACGAAGTGCATATCGCGATCTGCGAAAAGGAAAAGAAATAACGACAAGCCGCGGGAATTTTTCCGCGGTTTTCTTTCAGAAAATTTTCATTTTCGACGCCCTTCGACAATTAAATTCAAAAATAGCCTAATTTTGTAAAAAATTATTTTAATTATTTACAAAAATCCCTTTACAATTACAAATTTATATATTATAATACTTGTATGAAATCAATCAAGGGGTATCGCCATGAAGCAACTAACCGTTCTCATACTCGAAAGTAACGAAGCGTTCGCCGCCGAGTTGAAGGAAAGCCTTACGGCAAACGAAAGCATCCAGGTCTGCGGGGTCACAGACGACGGGGCGGAGGGGATCGAGCTCATAAAGAGCTACAATCCCGCGGTCGTCGTGCTCAGCTTGTTCTTGCGCAATCTCGACGGATTCAACGTGATGGAGACGGCGCGGAAAGAGGGGAAGAAGCCCGAATTCATCGTGATGGGCAATTTTGCGGACGACAAGATCATCAACCGCGCGATCGCGCTGGGGGCGAAATACTATCTGATGAAGCCGATCGCCGCCGAAGTGGTCGCCGACCGCGTTGCGGAGATCGGAGGGGAAGAGTCGCCCGTCGTCAGGGAGAGCGTGGAGCGCCGCCGCGCCGGTTCGCTCGACGAACGCATATCGGGCATCTTCATCTCGATCGGCATCCCGCCCCACATCAAGGGATATAACTACCTTCGGGAGGGGATCAAGATGGCGGTCGCCGACCCGCACGTCATCAACAACGTCACCAAAGGGCTCTATCCCGTCATCGGGCAGAAGTTCAACACGACGGCGAGCAAAGTGGAGCGCGCCATCCGCCATGCGATCGAGGTGGCGTGGAACCGGGGGCGAATCGATGCCGTAAACGCGATCTTCGGGGCGCGCGTTTACATCGGCACGGAAAAGCCCACGAACAGCGAGTTTATCGCGCTCGTCGCCGATAAACTGCTTTTGGAAAGTATGGTCTGAAAAAGACGGAAATCGGCAAGAGCCGCGCGGGAAAGCGCGGCTCTTGCCGATTTCAGGCGCTCCCGCGCGAAGCGCAGGGCACCCCCGCGGGGGAATTTTTTTCCCGCGCCGAAATTTTCCCCCTTTATATTGTTGAAATATTCCCGTAAAAATGGTATAATAGCGGATGAGAAAATATCGCCCCCCGCAAAAAAGGGGGAAGGAGTACTGTTTTGAACGGTTACGGTCGCGGAGAAGATCCCGGAAAAAAAGAAAAAGCGTCTGTCGTTACGCGCGAGACGTTCGGGATGACCCTCCTGCTTTTCAGCGTAATATTACTTGTGATCGCCGCTATCGGCGCGTACATGCTTGGGGAGATCGGCGTTGCCATCACCGCTTTTCTCATGGGCGTTTTCGGCTATTTCGTCTATCCCTTCCTCTTGTTCTGCGTCGGTCTTTCCCTGAGAATGATCACGGGAAAGAAATTTTTCGCGGGGAAGAGGGTCCTTCTCACCATGCTCGTGCTCGTTTCGGTCTTTCTCACCGTACACCTCGCCACGAGCACCCGCTTCCTCGGCGAGGGTTTCGGCGCCTATATGGGCGGCTGCTGGAATGCCGCAAAAGTCACCGCAAAAGAGGCGACGGGCGGCGGCGTGCTGTTCGGGCTCGTCGTTTACCCGTTGCAGGCGCTCCTTTCCCGCGTGGGCGCGTATATCATCCTGTCCCTCTTTATGGCGTTTACCGCATTTCTGTTCCTGCGCTCCACGCCCCTCTTTGCGGCGCGCAAAGAACGCGGCGAACGCGCCAAAGCCGGGAAAACGCCTTCCGCGAAAGAGCCCGCGAAAGAGCCCGCCAAAGAGCCCGCGCCCGCTCCTGCGCCCCGTCCTTCCTATGACCCGCGCTATACGGACCCGCGCTATACGGACCCGCGCTATGCCGATCCGCGCTATACGGACCCGCGCTATACGGACCCGCGCTACACCGACCCGCGTTATGCAGACCCGCGTTATGCCGACCCGCGCTATGCGGCGCCCGAAGCGCCGCGCGCCGCCGCGCCTGCGGAGAGGGGAGGGGCTTACACGGCGCCCGGTATGCCCGGATTCGACCGCTATACCCCGCCCATGCCGCAGACGCAACCCACCGAATCGATGGATATTCTCTATGGGACCGATCCCGCGAGCAGTTTCCGCAACAACCTGATCTATAACCGCGATTCCGCGTTCAACAGCCAGACGCGCAGGAGCAGCGTCCAGCCCGACCGCCCCGTCCATACGACGCCGCGCGAGAACGTTTCGGGTTTTCCGAGGACGTACGAGCCGCCGAAGGGTCGCGAAACGCCCGCCTACGAGCCGCTCAAATATACCGAGCGGTATGAGGCGCAGACGGAAGCGCCGCGCGCGCCCATGCCCCGTAAGGTGGTGGAGCAACGTCCGCAACCCGCGCCCGTCGATCTGAACTATACCCGCCAGCCTTCCTATAAGGCGCCCGACGAGCCCCGCCCTGCCGCAGAGGAGGACTTCTACGGGCACGACGTTCCCTATGAGGAGGAATATTCTTCCGCGCCCCATATCGACGACGTTGAGCTTCCCGCGGAGCCCGAACCTCCCGTTGCGCCCGAATACCGCGCGGAGGAGCTGAGGAGAGCGAGCCCTTCGCCGCAACCCGAACCCGTGAAGAGCGAACCGCGGGCGGATGCGTTCGAACGCGAGGGCGGCTCTTTCCGCGCTCCGCAGCAGGAGGAGACTTCGTTCGGCGATGACGGCGTGCGCGAGCCGTTCGGCTCCGACCTCTCCGATCCTTTCGCAAGGCGGGAGATCGGCTTCGGAGACCGCGGCAGGGAGACGTTCGACCGCGGAGCCGAACCCCGCGACTTTGGCGCGGAGCCCGATGATGACGCGGGGAGCAGCCGCGCCGTCGAAGGACTTTCCTCGCGCGCGGGACTTTTTGACGAGGATGATGAGGAGCCCGCGCCCGAAATTTTCGAGCCGCGGGAGACTGTCTCGCGCAGACGGGAGGCGCCGCCGACGCCCATTCCCTCCGCACCCGCGCCCAAGCCGAGGCGGCACGTTTACCGCCCCTATGTGCGCCCGTCCCTCGATATTTTCCACCAGTATGACGAAAACGTGACGGTCAGCAGGGAGGAGATCGAACACAATTCCCAGACCATTATCGATACGCTCGCCGGATTCCGTATGGACGTCGAGGTGGTGCGCGTCGCCGTCGGACCCTCCGTCACCCGTTACGACATCAATATCCCGCCGCATATCTCCGTCGGCTCGGTGACAAAGCGGGACAAGGACATCGCCATGCGGCTCCATGCGCGCGACGGCGTGAATATGTATTCCAACAACGAACAGGGCTATGTCTCCGTCGAGGTGCCGAACTCCGTCCGCGCCATCGTCGGGCTCAGGTCGATCCTGCAATCGGAGGAGTATCTCCGCGAAAAGCCCGGCGCGCTCATGTTTGCCATCGGGAAGGACATCGAGGGCAGGTGCGTCTGCGGGAATATCGCCAAAATGAAGCATATCCTCGTGGCGGGCGCGACCGGTTCGGGCAAGTCGGTCTGCCTCAACGCGATGCTCATAAGCCTCTTGTGCAAATATTCGCCCGAAGAACTCAGGCTCATCCTCATCGACCCCAAGATGGTGGAGTTCGCCGTTTACGACGGACTGCCGCACCTCATGATCAACGAGATCATCGCCGATTCGCAGAAGGCGATCACCGCCCTCAACTGGGCGATCAAGGAGATGCAACGCCGCTACGAGCTGTTCGAACAAAAGACGCGGTCGGGCGTCGTCGTGCGCGATCTCGACGAATATAACGAGCACCTCACAGGGGACGAGGAAAAACTGCCCAAGATCGTGATCGTCGTCGACGAGCTTGCCGATCTCATGGCGGTCGCCAAGAAGGACATCGAAGAGCGCATCCAGCGCCTTACGCAAAAGGCGAGAGCTGCGGGGATCCACCTCGTCATCGCCACCCAGCGCCCCTCCGTAGACGTCATTACGGGTGTGATCAAGGGGAATCTGCCCACCCGTATCGCCTTCCGCGTGATACAGGAAGTGGACAGCCGCACCATCCTCGACGAATCGGGCGCGCAGAAATTGCTCGGAAACGGCGATATGCTCTACCGCGGGGAGGGTATGTTCAACAGCGCCCGCGTGCAGGGCGCCTTCCTCAGCTCGGAAGAAGTGCAGGAGATCCTCAAAGACATCAAGGCGAACAATGAGGCGTACTTCGACCCCGACGTCGCCGATTACTTCAACAATGTGCAGGGCGACGACGAAGAGGACGGCGAACCGGGCGACGACGAGGGAGAGGGCTCGGCGAACCCTGAGTATATCCGCGCGCTCGCGATGGTCGTAAAACTCGGTCAGGCTTCGATCTCTCTCATCCAGCGGAAGTGCTCCATCGGCTACAACCATGCGGGAAAGATCATCGAATGGATGGAGAACATGGGGTATATCTCTCCCTTCGACGGCAAGGCGAAGGCGAGAACGACCCTGCTCACGAAGGAGGAATTCGAGAGTAAATACGGACCTCTCGACTGAATATGGAACGGAAAACATTCGGAATGATCTCGCTCGGCTGCGACAAGAACCGCGTGGACGGCGAGCGGCTGCTCGGCGAGATCGGGAGGCGCGGCTGTACCGTCACGCAGGATCCCTATGAAGCCCAGATCCTCATCGTCAATACCTGCGCCTTTCTCAACGAGGCGCGCAAGGAATCGATCGAGCGGATCCTCGATTGCGACCGCTACCGCAGGGAGGGGAAACTCGAAAAGATCGTCGTCTGCGGCTGTCTGCCCCAAAAATATATCGGGGAGCTCTTTCCCGCCCTCACAGAAGGGGACGTGTTCCTCGGCGTGAACGACGCGAGCGAGCTCTTTTCCGCCCTCGAACGCTCCTATGCGGGCGAGCGGGTGAACGCCGTCGGCAGGGGGGACGGAAGGAGAGGGGAGCGGATCGTCTCCACCCTTCCCCATTTCAAATACCTCAAAATCGCGGACGGCTGTTTCAACCATTGTACCTACTGCCTCATTCCGAAGATCCGCGGGAAGTACGTCTCCTACCCGATGGACGAACTCGTCGCGGAGGCGGGCGCGCTCGGTCCCACGCAGGAGCTCATTCTCGTCGCACAGGACACCACCCGCTACGGCGAGGACAGGGGGGAAAATCAATTTGTAAAACTCATCGAAAAACTTTCGGAACTTGACAATATCTGTCATATCCGTTTGCTATACTGTTATCCGGAAGCCATTACCGAGGAGCTCATCGCGCAGGTGCGGGAGAACCCGAAGGTGCTGAAATATCTCGACATTCCCCTGCAACACTGCGAGGACCGCATCCTCAAACTCATGGGAAGGCGCTCCGACCGGGCGCAGATTGTTTCCCTGATCGGGAGATTGCGCCGCGAGATCCCCGGAATCGCCCTCCGCACGACGTTTATTACGGGATTCCCTTCGGAGACGGAGGAGGAGCACAGAGCGCTCATCGCCTTCCTGCGGGAGATGAAATTCGAAAATTGCGGTTTCTTCGCCTATTCGCGCGAGCCGGAGACCCCCGCCTACCGGATGGCGGGGCAGGTGCATCCTTCCACCAAAAAGCGGCGGATGCGGGAGCTCTATGAGACGCAGGCGGAAATTTCCGCCGCCATCACGGAGACGTGGATCGGCAAGACCTTGCCCGTGCTCGTGGACGGGTACGATAAGATCGGCTACGTCGGCAGAGCCTATTTTCAGGCTCCCGAAATCGACGGGAACGTCTCTTTCGTCTCTCCGCACCGAAAAGTTGCCCCCGGCGAGATCGTCCGCGTGAAGATCGGCTGGTCGGATACATACGACCTTGGCGGGGTCGCAGAGGAATAAAACGATGAATTTACCCAACAAGATCACACTGACAAGGATCTTTATGATCCCGCTGTTCGTCCTCTTTTTTTATCTGGACGTGCTTCCCTTTCACGAACTGTATGCGGCGGCGGTTTTCGTGCTCGCGGCGTTTACCGACTTTTTGGACGGTTACATCGCGCGGAAATACCACCTCGTCACCAACATGGGGAAGTTCTTGGACCCGATCGCCGATAAAGTGCTCGTCTCGACGGCGTTCATCCTGCTCCTCACCCGCCCCCTCGTCTTTGGCTATAACACCCTTGCGGGATGGGGTCCGATGGCGGCGGGGATCTGCGTGGCGCTCATCATGGCGCGGGAGCTCATCGTGAGCGGGTTCCGCCTCGTTGCGGTGGAAAAAGGCGCGGTAATCGCCGCGGATAAGCTCGGCAAGGTCAAGACGACCGTGCAGGATGTGGCGATCTTCGTTCTCCTTGTCGTCATGCCCTTCTTAAAACAGGGCGGCGACGTCGTGGGATATAAAGAGCTCGGCGCGATTATCGGCTTTGCGCTTCTGCTCCTTGCGACCGTTCTCACCGTCATTTCGGGTGTCAACTATCTCGTGAAGAACAGACAGGTGCTCCGAGAAGAGCCCGAAGAAGGGGAAAAGAGATGAAATTCGGAGCGATCGTTCTTCGGAATATCCGCAGCGGCGTGCTCTCCGTAGACTTTTCGGGCGTAGCCGACGCCCTCCTTTCGGGCGGGATATGCCTCGACGAAACGGTGCTTCTGCCGTACGACGACCCTTCCGCCCTGCCCGCCGCGCTCGCCCGCCTCAAAGGGGAATGCGACGGTGTGTTCCTCATCTGCGACGGCGTGCTCCTTCCTGCCGTAAAAGAGGGGGTGGAGCAAGCCGCGGGGGGGAAGTTCGAAGGTCCGCTCCTGGAGACGGAAGGTTGCCTTTACGCCGTTCTCCCTTCGGGGGAAGAGGGCAAACTTTGCGCGAAGGAAGAAGTCGTGCCCGCCGTGGACAGGAGAAGGGGACGGTCCTATTACAGCGTGGTGCTCAAAACGGTGCTTGCCCCCGCCGAAATTGTGCTCAAAGCGGTGGAAGAAGCGTGCGAAAGCGCCCGCGTCTCCATCCACACGAGCGAGGAATACGGCGTCGGGAGAGTGGAAGTCGTCTACCATTCGGGCACGCCCAAAGTGGAAGTGGACGAGGCGGTGCGCGTGCTCGCCACGGCGCTCGATCCCTATCTGTATGCGATGGAGGACGTTTCGGTGGGACAGCGGCTGTTCGAAGCGCTGAAATTGCACCGTTTGCGTGTCTCCACGGCGGAATCGTTCACGGGAGGCGGCGTGGGGGAAGCGATCGTGAAGAACCCCGGCGCGAGCAAAGTGTTTTACGAAGGGCTCAATACCTACGACAGCGGCGCCAAAATCGGGCGGCTGGGCGTTTCGGAATATACGTTAAAGACGAAGGGCGCCGTTTCGGGCGATACCGCCTATGAGATGGCGGCGGGACTTCTCAAAACGGGGAATTGCGACGTCGCCATTGCGACGACGGGCGTCGCCGGTCCCGGTTCGGACGGCACGAATACCCCCGCGGGGACCTGCTTCATCGCCGTCGGCACGCGCGAGAGGGTGCGCGTGTTCGAATTTTTGCTCCACGGTGACAGAAATTCGGTCACGCGGCAGGCGATCCATCTGGCGCTCTTCCTCGCCTATAAAGAGATCAACTGAATCAAAGCGAAAAACCGAAGGAGAAGATATATGAACGAAGAAAAACTCAAAGCCTTAGACGCCGTGCTCGCCCAAATCGAAAAGCAGTACGGAAAAGGGGCGATCATGAAGCTCGGCGAAGAGGCGGGCAACACCGACATCGACGTTATCCCCACGGGCTGCCTTGCCCTCGACCTCGCGCTCGGAATCGGCGGCATTCCCCGCGGCAGAATGGTAGAGATCTACGGTCCCGAAAGTTCGGGCAAGACGACGGTCGCCCTCCACTGCGTCGCGCAGGCGCAGAAAATGGGCGGGATCGCCGCCTTCATCGACGCCGAGCACGCCCTCGACCCCGTTTACGCCAAGCATTTGGGGGTGAATCTGGACGAACTGTACGTCTCCCAGCCCGATACGGGCGAGCAGGCGCTCGACATCGTGGACAGCCTCGTGCGTTCCTCGGCGGTGGACGTCATCGTCGTGGACTCGGTGGCGGCGCTTACCCCGAAGGCGGAGATCGAGGGGGATATGGGGGATTCCCATGTGGGGCTCCAAGCGCGGCTCATGTCGCAGGCGCTCAGAAAGCTCACCGCGATCGTCAACAAGAGCAAGACGTGCGTCATCTTCATCAACCAGCTCCGCGAAAAGGTGGGCGTAATGTTCGGCAATCCCGAAGTCACCCCCGGCGGCAAGGCGCTCAAATTCTATGCTTCTATCCGCATCGACGTGCGGAAGATCGATACGTTGAAGGATTCCGAGGGGGCGGCGGGAAACCGCACCCGCGCGAAGGTCGTGAAAAACAAGCTCGCGCCTCCCTTCCGCCAGGCGGAATTCGACATCATGTACGGCGAAGGCGTTTCGCAGGAGGGGTGCATCATCGACCTCGGCATTCAGTACGACATCATCAAAAAGAGCGGCGCGTGGTTCAGCTATAACGACACGAAAGTTGCCAACGGCAGAGAAAAAATGCGGCAGTTCTTAAAGGACAACCCCGAACTCGCCGCGGAGATCGAGCAGAAGATCCGCGTCGCCGCAAAAGGCGCCTCGGTCGATCAGGTCGTGGGAAGCGAAGGGGAGTAAGATTTTTGCGCAAAATATAATTTCGCGCAATTTTTTGCTCACTGCGTTCGTAAAAAATTGCGCGAGGAAATGTGCGCTCACGGTTTAACTTAGTTGTCCTCTCGTTCGTTTCATCGGACACTAAGCCGCAGGTATGCGGCAAATTGAGGGCGCTTATGGAAAAGCGTGGTTTTCCAACGCGCAGAGGATTTATGGTTTCGAACGATTCTTTGCTCGCACCACCACCCTCTAGGCTCCCCCTTGAGGGGGAGCTGTCACCGCAGGTGACTGAGGGGGTGTTGCTTCGTAAATAATCGTTCGAGGAAACGTGCCTTAGCGGTTTTGCCCCCTCCTTGAGGAAGGGGGGTAGGGGGTGGTGTCCTTTGTCCTGGAATACCACCACCTCAGTCTCGGCTAACGCCTCGACAGCTCCTCCTCAAGGAGGCGCCAAGAAAGGAACCCCTTTCGGCACTTCGTGCCACTGTCTCACGCGGGTAGAACCTCGCGCTTAGTCACCGTTCGCGCAACAAATGCGCTCTCTTATGTCACAGCGCGCCAACAGTTATCAACTGTTGGCAGAAGGCGCTGTTCCACCCCCGCTTCGTTGGGGGACAACAAAAGACTGCGGCGACCCTTTCTAAATTCGTCATGTTGAGCGAAGGCGTTAGCCGTAGTCGAAACATCGCCTTAGCGTTAAGACTGCGGCGACCCTTCGACTGCGCTTCGCTCCGTTCAGGGTGACGGATTAGGAAAAGGTCGGGGCAGGGTGACGGATTAAAAGCGGGCAGGGTGACATAATGCCACCACCTCAGTCTCGGCTAACGCCTCGACAGCTCCTCCTCAAGGAGGCGCCAAGAGAGAGGAGCCCTTTAAGCGGGCAAGACCATAGAATTCAGGCATTTCAAAAGGGAGAAAAAAGTATGAAATATCAATTTGTAAAAGTTGCGGCGGCGAGCCCGGAACTGCGAGTCGCGGATCCCGCGTTCAACGCCCATAAAATCGTCGCGGTCATCGAAGAACAAGCCGCAAAGGGCACGGAACTGCTCGTTTTCCCCGAACTCTGTCTTTCGGGCTATACCTGCGGCGATTTCTTTTTGCAGCAGACGCTGCTCGACGGCTGTCTTGCCGCGCTCAAAACCGTCGCAAAAGCCACAGCGGGCCTCAAAATGCTCGTCTTTGTCGGTTTGCCGCTCTCCGCGCAGGGCAAGCTCTATAACTGCGCCGCGGCGCTCTCGGACGGCAAAATTTTGGGGTTCGTGCCCAAGACTTATATCCCCAACTATAACGAATTCTACGAGGCGCGCTATTTTTCGCCCGCGCCCGAAAAGGAAATGATCATCCCCGAAGCGATCTCAGACGGCGACATCCCGTGTATGACCGAAGGGCTTCTCATCCGTAGCGACTTTGGGGGGAAAGACGGCGAGCGCTTCGATGTTCGCGTCGGGTGCGAGATCTGCGAGGACCTCTGGGCGCCCGAATCGCCCTCCGTCGATCTCTGCCGCCGCGGCGCGGCCATCATCGTCAACCTCTCCGCGTCCAACGAGACGATCGGAAAACGGGAGTACCGCAAAACGCTCCTTGCCGCGCAGTCGGGCAAAAACCTCTGCGCCTACGTCTATGCGAGCGCGGGTATCGGGGAGAGCACGGCGGATATGGTGTTCGCGGGCAACAACTTGATCTACGAAAACGGCGTCTGCCTTGCGGAGAGCTTGCCCTTCTCCGGGGAGACCGCCGAGGCGGAAGTGGACGTCGGATTCCTTCTTTCCGAGCGCAGAAGGCAGACGACCTTCACCCGCGCCGAGAAAGAGGAAACTTTCTCTGTGGCATGGGCGGATTTTATGGGCGACGGAGACCTCTCTTTGCGCAAATTCCCCCAGCTTCCCTTCGTGCCGCAGGGAAAAGAACTTGAACGCCGTTGCGGGCTCATCCTCTCTATGCAGTCGAGCGCGCTTGCAAGGCGTTTGCAACATACCCATGCAAAAACGGCGGTCATCGGCATTTCGGGCGGGCTCGATTCTTCGCTCGCGCTCCTCGTCACTTGCCGCGCCTTCGACCTTTTGGGAAAGAGCCGCAAGGATATCATCGCCCTCACGATGCCCTGCTTCGGCACCAGCCTCAAAACACGGAACAACGCGATGTCGATCATGCAGGCGGCGGGCGTAACGATAAGAACGGTACACATCGGCGGGGCGGTCAACCGCCACTTCCGCGACATTGAGCACGACCCCGAAAACCGCAACACGACCTATGAAAACGCGCAGGCGCGCTACCGCACGATGGTGCTTATGGACGTTGCGAACGAGACGGACGGGCTCGTCATCGGCACGGGGGACATGAGCGAACTCGCCCTCGGCTGGTGCACCTACAACGGCGACCACATGAGCATGTATTCCGTCAATTCTTCCGTCCCCAAGACGCTCGTAAAATCCCTCGTCGCGTACGAGGCGAAGCGGCTGGGCGGCAGAATGGAAGTTGTGTTGAAGAGCGTTTTGGGAACGGAAATTTCCCCCGAATTGCTCCCGCCCGATGAAAAGGGGAATATCTCCCAAAAGACGGAGGACATCGTCGGACCCTACGAATTGCACGATTTTTACCTTTGGTGCTTTTTGCGGCGGGGCTATTCGCCCGCCAAGACGCTGTATCTCGCAGAGCGGACGTTTGCGGAAAAATACGACCGCGAGACCCTCAAAAAGTGGCTTGTGCGCTTTTATAAGCGGTTCTTTGCGCAACAGTTCAAGCGCGATTGCGTGCCGAACGGCGTAAAAGTGGGCTCTGTTTCCCTCTCGCCCCGCGCCGACCTCAGGATGCCTTCGGACGCCTCCGCAAACCTTTGGGTGAAAGAGGCGGAGGAGCTGTAAATAGTTCGCACAATTTTTTGCTCACTGCGTTCGTAAAAAATTGTGCGAGGAAACGTGCCTTAGCGGTTTAACTTAGTTGACCTCTCGGTCGTTTCATCGGACAAGAAGCCGCAAGTATGCGGCAAATTGAGTCGCCCACGGCGGAAGTGAATTCCGCCTAAGGAAAGAGATTTTATGGTTTCGAACGATTCTTTGCTCCTCTCCCTTGCCCACCCCTTGAGGGGTGGGTGGCGAGCGTAGCGAGACGGAAGGGGTGTATGTTCACTGCATAGAACACCCCCTCAGTCACTCCGTGACAGCTCCCCCTCAAGGGGTAGCCAAGAGACCCCCACCACCCGCTACGCGGGAGCCTCCCCCTAAAAGGGATAGGCTAAAAGACTGCGGTGACCCTTCAACTTCGCTTCGCTCCGTTCAGGGTGACGAATTAAAAACGAAGCAATCCTTTCTAATTGTCATTCCGAGCGTAGTCGAGGAATCGCCTTGGCGTTAACACTGCGGCGACCCTTCGACTTCGCTCAGGGTGACGAATTTAGAAGCGCGCGGGGCAGGGTGACGGATTTGGATTTTTTCTAATTCGTCATGTTGAACGAAGGCGTTAGCCGTAGTTGAAACATCGCCTTGGCGTTAACACTGCGGCGACCCTTCGACTTCGCTTCGCTCCGTTCAGGGTGACGAATTAAAAACGAAGCAATCCTTTCTAATTGTCATTCCGAGCGTAGTCGA
>CANRNP010000021.1 GCA_947632015.1 uncultured Clostridia bacterium
GGCGCAGAAAAGCGCAAGGCAGAGGCACACCACAAGCGAAAGAACCATGCCGATTACAAGACCTCTCTTTTTCATATAAAATCTCCTTTTAGGGTGATATACATGGTACATTATACACTTGCCACGGGGAATTGTCAAGATTTTACCAAGAATTATGTTTAATATGCGATAAAAAATGGACATATAACACGATGTTGCCAAGTGCAGTCACCCCACGCCCGTTTGCCCGATGTCCTATAATAAAATCATCAATGCGCAGGGGGATTTTTCATGGAGAAAACAGACATCATCGCAAGGATCGGCTATATACGGGTGCGGGCGAAGCTCACGCAGAAAGCACTCTCCTATGCGATTGGCATGAACCCGAACTACATCAACCGTTTGGAGAGCAAGAAAGACTTTCTGCCGAGCCTTGAAGTACTTCTCAAAATCATCGAAGCGTGTCACTCTACCCCCGAAGAGTTCTTTTATCATGACATCACGGAATATGAAAAGGACAGAGAACTTTCCGAAAAAATCGAAAATCTCCCCGCCCATGTCAAAGACTTTGTGTTGAGTTACGACCCCGAACTCATGGATATGTTCACACGCTTGAATGAGAAATTTGTGCGCTTGAAAAAGAACAATACTGAATAAAAAAGGCGCAGACGTGTAAAGCGGCGCAAATCGCCGCCAAACCGCCCGCTTCCTCGTCGCCATATCATTTATCAAGAATAAAGTTGCGACCGCCTACACCGCCCTTATCGGGCGGTTTTTTCATGCCATTTTGCTCAATATTTTCTAAATTACCACAAAGTATTGTGGTTCAAAAAAATTTTTTTTGCTTCGACCCCTTCAAAACGCAAAAAAATCCTGTACTATATAGTGCCTTTGTTGAAATTTTGCGTGAGGAGGAAAGGAGACGCGCCATGACCGCTGTTCAATTCTGTCTGTATCGGGTAAGAAGCCCACCGCCTACTTGATTATATAATCTACGGCAATCCACCTCACGGAGTAACGATACGAAGGACAAAAATAATCGAATTAGGAGAAGAAAAATGATTTGCGAAAATCCATTTATTCAAGTATTTCGCTTTGGACAATGGGAATTTTTGCATAACGATGACCGAAAAGACATCAATGCAGAAATCAGCAGGCTCGAAGATAGTAGTCGACTGATATTAGATGTTCATGACTTTTTTCACCCAAAGGATTACGTCATAAAGAGATATCCATGTCGTACTTGTCTGCCGTGCCGTTGGGTACGCACCAATGAGTGGGCACTCCGTTGCAAATTGGAAGCGCAAAGGTACAAAAACAACCTGTTTGTGACGCTTACCTATGGGCGCGAAGGTCGCACTGGCGGTGAGGTGTCAAAAACAGACCTTTCGAGGTTTCTTCACAACCTAAGGGAGCATTTCAGAAGAAAGTTCGGGCTTACGGAAATACGCTTCTTTGGGTGCGGCGAGTATGGAAAGGAGACTTTGCGTCCTCATTATCACCTGATTCTCTTTAATTGCCCGCGTTTCGGTGACGAGCAATTTTACAAGAAAGATAAGGCAGGGTTCATACTCTATAAGAGCAAAATCTTGGAGCATTTATGGGGCAAGGGATTTTGTTCAATAGGTGAAGTGTCCGACAAGTCCATTGACTATGTAGCGCGAACGCTTGTGAAAAGCTACTACATAATACCGCCTGCTAACTGCGAGAAAGCATTTATCAGTATGTCAAAACAGGGAGGGATAGGGACGCGGTACTTCATCGAGCATTTCGATGAAATCGTAAAGGACGATGGTATTATATTCGATGGAAAGAAGTATCACATACCTCGTTCCTTTAACAGGATCATCGAAGAAAGAATCGGGAAAGAAGAATATACCAAGCGATTCACTCTTCCCCGTAAAGAGCGCGCAGCGTTTGCCATTGCACAAGACGCCTACGAAAAGGGCATTACGCTCGACGAAGCAATCAGACAGAACAGAGCGGATATAGTAGCCTATATCCACAAACTGATTGTACATGATGAAGAAACACAGTTTTGATAAGGAGACTTATAGCATGACAGAATTTACTACCCCCGCGCCGAGCGCGAAAGAGCGAGTCAGTCGGATACGCACAATCAAGCAGTGCCTTGCGTATATCAAGGAACTTGACGCGGACACCGCAGTCACCGAGCATTTTATCCGCACGCTATGCCATAGCGGGAAAGTGCTTTACTATGCAAGCGGCAATAAATCGCTTGTATCGCTCGACAGCTTACTTGCTTATCTCGACTTGCAAGGCAAGGACAAGCCGTCAACAAGAGTTGCCACGAAATACTTTGATTAAGGAGAGAGAAATAATGAAGCACCATTTTAGCAGAGAAGATAACATTTTACAGTTTTGGTCGGGCGGCGCAGATTCCACCTATCTGCTCCTGCAAAACCTAATGTGCAAACGCAAAGTAACCTGTGTTTATGTCTCGATCATGAACAACAGGAAGAAATGCGAACGTGAAGCTGACGCACGGGAAAAACTCAAAGAAGATATTAAAATCTTCTGCAAGCACTTCGGCTGTCCCCACCCTCTGTACTATCCCGATAGTACTATCCGCGTTCGCGGGAAAAGTTTCAGCGATTGCCCCATGCCACAGCAAATCATGTTTGCCATGTTCTCATTGCTTCTCGGCACAGACTTTGGAGAGGTTCAAATGGGCGTTGTATTGGGAGATTCTATGCGCGGAGTTCGCATGAATCAAGCTATCGCAGACGCATACAAGCAGTCTGTCTATTGCCCGATTCCGCCCATTACATACCCCATAGAGGACGTGAGTAAAGAAGCAATCTATCTCACCCTGAAAGGGTATGACGACACGCTCGGCACGGATTTTCTCGGTCACATCACCTGTTGCGAACAAGTAGAAAAGCCATGCGGAAAGAAGAAAATGTGTCACCCTTGCCAAACGCAAGCAGAGGTATTCCGACGCTTGAAGTGGACAAAGTAGCAACCCGCCCCTACACATAACAAATGAGCAAAACACGAACGAGGAAACAACTATGGGGCAAACTGCGGATATGGTTGGGGAAGCCGACCCCTCGGCTTCCCTGACCCTCTATCCTATACAAAAAAATCATCATGTCATAGGAGTATCATTCATGAAGATAAAACAAAAAGACCTCATGCACGTTCGTGAAAAGTATAATCGCTTTGGGGAACTTTCCTTTGAGCTTCGTTGTAGCGGGAAAGATCCCTTTACAGGCAAGAACAAGGTCTATGTCAAGACCTACAAGGTTCCCGCCGAACTCACGGGCAAGAAGCAAATCGAAACTTTCCGTTTCCAATGCCAACTCGAATGGAAAGAGGAAGTAACGAGAAAATCCAACTGCACCGCACCCGTGCAAGCCGATATGCCCTTTATCGACTTTGCCGAGGAATACATCAAGAACATCATTGCAACCAACCCCGAAGCCTACAACTATTACAGAACAGACCGCGACTGTCTGACTGCGATTCGGGGACAACTCGTCGGCTTGAAAGTCTCCGATATGACCCTGCCCGTCATTCAACGGCTCTGCAACTGGCTGAACACGCGGAGATACTTTAAGACGACCGTCACCGTCATCAAGAGCCTTCGCCCGCTTCTCCGAGAACGGAAAATCACACAAAACGCGCTGTCCCAAGCCTGCGACCTTGCCCTTACGACCCTATTTGCCGCATTACAGGTAGGCAGGACAACGAGCCTACATACCGCGCAGACACTCTGCCGACATCTCAATGTTTCGCTCCCCGAATACTTCAAGGTGGAAAGGAAAGAATACCCCTATTCATGGAGCGCGAATAACAACATCAAAACCTTTCTTCACGGCGTTTTACAGGAAGCCGTGAGACGGAACATGATCGCCATGAATTACATCTCTAAGGAGTTTGTACGCCCCCTAAAAGGGACGCGCCGCAAAAAGGAAATCATCGAAACCAAAGAGGAATGGGCGAAGTTCATTTTGTGTATGCAGAGCGAACCCGACCCGCGCAAGAAAACAGCGTTTGCCCTCTATCTCTTTTTAGGTCTGCGCAATGCCGAGGTCGCGGGGCTTTCGTGGGCGAACATCGACTTTGAGACAAAGGAGCTGACTGTACGGTACAATACGTTATATGTTCGCGGCTTCGGCATGGTCACAAAGGGGACAAAGACGAACAAATCCCTGCGGACGATTGCCATTCCTCAAACGCTACTTGACATCCTCATCGACTACAAGGCATGGTGGGACGGGGAAAAGGAACGACACGGCGATTTATGGGAAAAGACCGATAAACTCTTCGTGCAGAACAGCGGAAAAGATATGGGCGGCAGGACACTTGCAGGTTGGCTTGACGATTGGCAGAAGAAAAACGGTTTGAAGCACGTCACGCCGCACGGGATACGCCACGCCAACATCACCCTCGCAATCGCAAACGGGATTGACATCAAGACCGTCTCGGCGCGGGCAGGACACTCCGACATTCAGACTACACTCAATATCTACTCTCACGCTATCAAGGAAGCAGACAGGGAAGCGGCAGAGCGGATAGACAAACTTCTCAAATGGTAACAGAGCGAGTTCGCTCCGATACAGCAAAAAATAGCGGCTGTCATTTTAGACAGCCGCACAAAGGGCTCCCGAAAAAGATTGCGAAGCAAGATTTTTGGGGAAGAGGAGCGGCAGGCGTAAAAATGAGGGACAGCCTTTAAGCTGTCCCTTTTGAACGTCGCCTTGCCGCGACGATGGAGCTACTGGTCGGACTTGAACCGACGACCTGTTGATTACGAATCAACTGCTCTACCGACTGAGCCACAGTAGCATTTTTACCCGTTTTGACAGGTGTTTTTTACAGAAGTTTTACAGCTCTTTTCCGCTGATTGCCGAAAACCCGCTAAAACTTCGGAAAAATTCGGGATTTCGGTGGCTTTCGGTAGGATTTGAACATTCGACCAAATAATTACGAATCAGCTGCTCTACCGACTGAGCCACAGTAGCAAACTTTGCGCGCGTTGAAGAATGATCCTTCCCGCAACAGGCGCGATAGCTTATTCATTATAAAAAAATCAACGGAAAATTGCAAGCGTTTTTAGGGGAAATTTCGCATTTTTTTGGAATTGACAAAAAAAGATCGGAAAAAGCGCGCTTCGAAAGTGCACGACTTCCGAAGCGCGCCCGATCAAAAACGTTTTGCTTCCGATTTCTTATGATTTCTTTCTCTTCGACTTATCGGTAAGCGCGCCGATCACGATGAGCGCCACCACAAACAGCGACGCCGCAACGGCAACGGCTACAAACGGATAGGAAATGCTCTCCGCCGAAGAACCGCTCCCCGCATAGGAGATCGCGACGGAAGTCGTTACGGTAACGTTTTTCGCCGTATAAGAGATGATGACAGACATCACGGTGCCGTCGAGCGCATTGCCGTTTTCGACGACGTAATCGCTCACTTCCATTTTGCGTCCGTCCTTCAAGGTGACCTCTACCGTCATGCCGTCTTTGGCAAAGTTCTCGCCCTTATGGTAGACGAGTTTATCCGGCTGTGTTTTAACGCGGAGAGATACGGGCGTCACGTTGCCGAGGAGAAGCGCGCCGCCTTCGAGATAGACTTCGAAGTCCGCGTCGTCGGCGGAAATATTTTCGAGACTGCCCGAATAAGCGGTTGCGATCTTGCCGCCCAAAGCATGGTTGAAGCCAAGCCGCCCCGTAAAACCGCCGTCGATCGTAATGCTTTCCTCGTCGGCAAAGAACACGTTATCGGTGTTCCCGCCCCTGCTGTTGCCGTACACCTGCGCATTCCCGCCGAACTGCGCCTTTCCGCCATACTCCACGGACGCGCCGCCGCCGCCGAACGTTGTGGTGTTCTCGGTTACGATTCCACCCGTCATCTGGAAGAAACCCGCGCTGGCGACCTTTACGCCGCCGCCGAAGCTCTCGCTGCGGGCTAGCTCGCTCGTGGCGAATTCGTCTACGATCGAGGTATTTTTGCTCACGGTCCCGCCCGTCATGGAAAGGACGGCGGTCCCCTTCTTCTGCTCGTCTGAGATCCCGCGGAGATAGACGCCCGCGCCACCCTTTGCGGAATTGCTCACGATCTCCGCGCCTGCGGAGAGGTTGAGCGTCGCGTACGCGCCGATATGCGCGCCGCCGCCGTGCGCCGCGGTATTTTCGGCGATCTTGCCTGCCGCCAAAGTTACCGTTGCCGCGCCCGCTTCCGTACCCGAAGCATAGAGCCCGCCGCCGCTCACCGTGGCGGTGTTGCCTGCGATCTGCGCCGTGCTCCCCTGCGCCATTGCAAACGAGCCGCCGCTGAGATAAACGCCGCCGCCGTAGATCGCGTTGTTATTCCGCACGGTGCCCGCCGAAAATTCCACCGTCGAATTCACGGCATAAACGCCGCCGCCGTAATTTGCGCGGTTCCCTTCCACGGAGCCGCCCGTAAGACGGAGCGTCGCGTTTTCAACATATATGCCGCCGCCGCTGACCGCGTATCCGCCCGTGATCGTCCCGTTCTTCCCTGCGGAAGAATCGGTAACGGTCAACTGACCTCCCGTTACGCGGAGCACGGACCCGCCGCCTTCGCCGTTGATCCCGTCCAGCTTCATCCCGTTCAGATCGAGCGTTTTGTTGCCGCTCACGGAAATGGTGGGATGATCGCTGATGTCCTTCAAAAGAGTTAGTACCGTATTGTCCTGCCATGCTTCGAGCGCGGAATCGAGCGTGTCGTACTCCACCGAGCCGACCTTCGCTTCCTTCCCCGCGTCCGCATAGACGGCGGTCGTCCCTGCCGTCGCTCCGACGAGCGCAAGGGAGAGAACGCAACCGAGCATCAATTTTACGCAAATTTTCATACTGACACCTCTGCCGACAGATTATCCTGCGGTTATTATACCATATCCCGTTGAAAATTGCAATAGGTTAAACAAAATCCGTCATGAAAAGTGAAAAATTATTTCGTTTTTTATGCACGGTTTTCGCGATACCACTGCGTATCGGGAAGTTTTTCGGAATGGTTGCTCCCCGTAACGGAAAAATTCACTCCGTCCGATTTGACGACGATATTGCCGTTCAGCGGCGCATAGTCCCATTTTTTGCCCGCGAGGTCTACGTTCGTCGCGCAGGAAGTGACGTAGATATTTCGGGTGTACTTCATGATCCGTTCGAGCGCGGCGACCGTCGGGAAGGTGTTCTCCGCATTCTGTGTGTATTCGGGAGACCCCGCGCAGCAGCAGATACAGACGTACTCCGGGCGGATCGCGTTCAAAAGCGCTTCCGAAGAAGAAGTTTTGCTCCCGTGATGCCCCGCCTTATAGAGCTTGCAGCGGGGGAGCTCGTTGTTTGCGACAAGATACTCCTCTCCCTTTTCTTCCAGATCTCCCGTAAAGAGGTAGTTTTCGTCCCCGCGGTTGAGATACATGCACACGGAGTAATTGTTCTCGTCGCCCGAATCGTGTTCGTAGTAATAGTTATAGAGGAAGTTCATCGTTACGCCGCCGCCGAGGGAATAGCTCCTCTGCGCGCCGTTTTCACTCTTCCAGCACTGCAACGCCGTATAATGCACGGCGCCCGCTTCGACCTCCGCGTCGCGCGCGGCGACATAGTTTTTGTACGTCTCCGTCGTGCTGTTCGTGCGGGGGAAATCGATGATCGTCCCGCATTCGAAGCGCTCGAACAAGCTCTTATGGGTCTTGTTGCCCGCGAAGGCGGCGATGTGGTCCCTGTCCGCATGGGTCACAATGACGTATTCGAGGATATTATCCGTGCAATACCGATCGACATACTGCTCGATCGTCTCGGCGGAATCCGCGCGCGAACCGCCGTCTATGAGAACCTCGACGTCTCCGCATTTTATCAGAATGCTGTCCCCGTTATACTTGTTTCCGAGTTCGAGGAAGTGGATATAAAGCTCGCTCTGCCCTTCCGCGCCGCCCGCGTCCGCACTGTTTCCGCCCGTGCCCGTACCCGCGCCGTTGCCGCCTGTACCTGTACCCGCTTCCGTGCTGTTTCCGCCCGTCCCCGTGCCTGTGCCCGCTGGCTCTTTGCGGTAGAGAAAGAAGTAATAATATCCCGCGGCAAGCACGACGGCAAGAAGCAGGACCGCCGCGATCAGGAGGAGCCGCGCCCGCTTTTTCTTTTTCCGTTTTGCCATCTCAAAAAACGTCCTTTCCCGCTCAGCAGGAGAACCGCAAGAAGCTCCAACTCATGGGCGGGAGCGTAAGCGTTACGCGGGAGCCGTCTTTCACGGCAGGGAGCTCTCTTTCCTGCGGAACGACCCGTTCGCCGTCGAAGCCGTTGACGGCGTCGAGGTCGGGAGAGGTCATTTCGGCATATTCGAGGGGGCTCAGCTTCCCGAAGGAACGCAATTCGAGCTCGATCTCCCGCTTATCCTGCGCAAAGTTGCACAGAGAGACGACGAGGGTGCGCGTGGCGGGGTCGTAGTTGACCGCCTCGTTGATGAAGCGGGCGGCGCCGTATTTGTTCGGGAACAGATCGCTGTCCGAAAAAGTGCGCACCGTTTCCCCGCGGGCGTATCCCGAAAGATAGCGGAAGGGATAGAAAATGCTCTGTTTGAAGGTCCTGCCCCCCTTCTCCGTCATGATCGGCGCGATGACGTTGACGAGCTGCGCGAGGCAGCCGATGCGCACGGCGTCGCAGTTGTTGAGAAGGGTGTTCATGAGCCCCGCGAAAACGAGCGCGTCGCGGAAGGTATAGACGTCCTCCAAGAGGTGGGGCGCCTTCTTCCAGAGGGGCTCCTTCCGCTTCGAGGATTGCGTCCAGATATTCCATTCGTCGAAGGAGAGATACACCCGCTTTTCGGAGCGCACCTTCGCGCGGACGTATTCGAGCGTCGCCTTCAAGGTATTGATATATACGTTCATGTCGTCCGGGGCGCCGAAAAAGTCCTCCAAGGGGCGCTCTCCCGTGCGGTCGTATTCGTAATAGCGGTGCATGGAGAGGAAATCTACCTGCTCAAAGGTATGTTCGAGCACGATCCTGTCCCATTCGGGGAAGGTTTTCATCTCATGGTTGGAAGAACCGGAGACGATGAGCTTCAATTTCCCGTTCAGGGCGCCGTCGTCCGTCTCCCCGTTCGTCCAGCGCATCACCTTAGCCGCTTCGAGCGCCTTCTTGCCGTACTCGTCCGCCGAAAGATGCCCGATCTGCCAAGGTCCGTCCATCTCGTTGCCGATGCACCAGTACTTTACCCCGTAGGGCTCTTCGGCGCCGTTCGCGCGGCGCAGGTCGGAGATCGCGGTGCCGCCCGGATGGTTGCAGTACTCCACGAGTTGCGCGGCGTCTCTGATCGAGCCCGTGCCCATATTCACCGCCATCATGGGCTCTATGCCCGCCTTTTTGCACCATTTGATGAATTCATCCGTGCCGAACTCGTTCGTCTCCGTGGTGTGCCACGCGAGGTCGAGGCGGACGGGACGCCCCTCCCGCGGTCCGATCCCGTCTTTCCAGTCGTATCCCGAAACAAAATTCCCGCCCGGATAGCGCACGATGGGGACGTTCAGCTCTTTGATAAGCGCGATGACGTCGCCGCGGAAACCGTTTTCGTCGGCGGTGGGATGTCCGGGCTCATAGATGCCCTCGTAGACCGCTCTTCCGAGATGCTCGATGAACGAGCCGTAAAGGGTGGGGCTTACCTGCCCGATGACAAGGTTCGCGTCTGCAAAAATTTTTGTCTTTTTCATAAAAGTTTCTCCTATACCAACCCGAATAAAGTAACGATGTTGATCACTGCCTCATTGATATTGTGTAAAAATTTATTGAGCGCCTTTTGCGCGCCCGCGTCGATCTCGCCGTTCTCCGTCGTTTTGAGCACGGCGACGATCATATCGAAATTCCGGTAGATGACTTCGCAGTCGGGATCGATCGTTTGGAACGCATCGTCCTCGTTTCCGTGCTGTATGGCGTACATTCCCTTGACGGTCGCGTTCATGTCGCCGAGGACGGAGGGATCCCCCGTCCTTACGATCGCGGCAAGCTCCTTGTTGAGCTGCGCCAAAAGTTCGATAAATGCCGTAAGCCGTTCCTGATCTTTTTCCATTATAATTTTACTCCGTTTTCCGCAAGGAGCGCCCGCGCGCTCTCCACGCTGTCCACTCCCGTTCTGTTTTTTACGGGAGCGAACTCCCTCTCTCGCACCACCTCGTAGGGCAGACAGCTCCCCATGAGCTTGATCATATCGAGGATGAGGGTCTCGAACTTGTAGCCGTTGACCTCTTCGGGGCGGACGAGCTCCCCCTTCTCGTCGAGATAAGGAATCTTCTTCTTCACGATATGGACGGGGATGCGCGTCTTTGCGACCGACCGGAGTTTTCCGAGATCGAACAGATAGTTCAGAATCACCCCGAAGCGGTAGAGAAGTTCCCCGTCCGCATTCCTCTCGTTTGCCATTTCCTCGGAGAGCTCATAGTATTCGATCACGGCGGGGAGCCCGTTTTCCAGGCACAGAACGCCCACTTTCTCGTGCGGTTCCGCCTTGGAGACGACTTTCGCGCCGCACTTCATTCCGCTCAGCAAGGTCGCCCCGATGAAATAGGGGTCGGCGATGCGTTGCAGAACGTTATCCACCGAGAACACGTTCAGCCACTCGACGGCGGGGAAGTCCTCCGCCGCTCCCGACCGCTCCAAAGAGGAAAACCAGCCGCCGTTTCCGTTCGGCGAGAGGGCGAGTTTTCCGCGGTCCTCCAAGAGGAGTTTGCCTTGAAAATCGACCGCGGGCGCCATATCCTGCACGAAAAAGCGGATATGGGAAGCGGGGTAGCCGAAATAATCGTGCGCGCGCAAAAACGAGCGGGTCTCCGCATCGTTCTTTTCGCTCGTCATGATGAAGAACGGCACATACTTCCCGACATGATCGGTCACTTCCCGCAGATTGCGGATAAGGCATTCGAAAATGTAGAGCGGGCGGGTAACGCCGATGTCGAAGGCGCCCTTGGGCGAATCGGAGCCGAACCGCGTCCCCTGTCCTCCCGCGAGCAGTACGGCGCCGATCTTCCCCTCGCGGAGAGCTTTTTCTCCCGCCCTGCGGAATTCGTCGCGGCTGCGGGCAATCTGCATGGCGGTGAGCCCTTCGATCGGGCGGATCGCCTGCGGCTCCTTCTTTTCCCCGCCGCGCGCGAGGGAGACCGTCTCCCAGTCGATCGCCGAAAGACGGGAGAGAAATTCCCGTTTTTCCGCGTCGTTCAGCTCTTCGAAATAGCGCAGGACATGCTCCTGTCCCCGCGCCTTCAATCCGGCAAAGATCTCGTTATCCGTCATGGCGCTTCTCCAAAAGAAATGCCCCCGCCCGGTAGGGCGAACCCGCAATACGGAGCACTTCGTTTCTTACCGTATAAGGAAGATCGGTATAGGCGTCCGCGAGCGTATATCCGTCGAGCGGAATACGCACCGCCTCGCCGCAGTCGAGGAAATGCACGATCGCGAGCCGTCTTTCCCCGCAGTCTTTCAGATACACCTGCCTGCCCGCGGGCTTGCGGTAATACTCGACGTTTGAGTCTATGGCGCGGACGTTGCCGTAGCGCACGATCTCTTTGATCTTACGGTAAAATTCGAGCCCTCTTGCGATCAGCGCGAGTTTTTCGGGCGAAGATTTGCAAACGTCCCCCGAAAGGCAGATCCTGCCCATCATGGCGGCGCAGAGGGAATAGATCGTGCGGGAATCACTCTCCCCTTCCCGGATCACCGCCCAGATCTGCGATTGCCGCGCGGGGATCGCGAGGGAGAGGTTCGCCGCGACCAACGGAATTTCGTCGCATTCATGCGCGTCCGAGAAGGAGCACATGGAGACTTTGCTCATACGGAGCGGTTCGATGCGGCTCCCGCCCGAAGCGCAATTCTCGATGACGAGCCCCGGCACCGCCTCTTTGAGCCGATCCAGAAAAGCGACGCTCTCCTCGGCGACGAGCCGTCCGCCCTCGCCGGGCGATCCCGCGCCGTCGCACCCGATGCCGAAGGCGTCGTTGTAATCGATCTTGATATAAGAAAATCCGTTCGCGCGCAAAAAGCCGATTACTTTTCCGCGCAGAAGATTCTGCACTTCAGGCAGGCGCAGATCAAGGAACCGACGGTTTTTTGCCGTGATCACCGCCCCGTCCCGCTTCAAGAGCAGTTCCTCGCGGGAGAAGGCTTCGCTGTCCCTTCCGACGTTTTCGTATTCGAACCAGATTCCGGGACGTTTCCCCGCCTCACGGATCTTCGCGGCGACCTTTGCGATCCCTTCGGGAAAGAGTTTTTTGCTCTCGTTCCAGTCCCCGATGGCGTTGCACCAGCCCTTGCCGTCGGGCTTATACCATCCGCAATCGATCACGAAATCGTCGATGGGAAGCCCCTTCACCGCCTTCAAAATGCGGTTGATGTTGCGTTCGGAGGGCACCCCCCACGTCGTGCAATACTCGTTGAAGATCACGGGCATGCTCTCCTCCGCCTCCGGCACCGAAAGGCGGCTGTCCGCCTCCCGCACGAGGGCGTTGCAGACGCCGAAAAGAGTTTTTCCCACAACAAAGCGCGCCGCATGGGTGGTAAAGCTCATGCCCGCGGGGATCTCCTTCCGCCAGTGGGCGAACTCGTAATCGCCCAAGCCGCCCGAAAGCGCGCACGTCTCCTTTTCCTGATAGACTTCGAGCTGCCACGAATAGGGCGCCTCGATCTGGACTCCCCATACGATATGCCCGTTCGGATCCTCGACCGCCGCAAAGGGGAAATATCCGCGGTTTGCCATCGAGCCAACCTGCCCCCACTTTTCCGATTTCACCCCGTAGCGCGCCCAGCTCATATCCAGCCCCAAGCGGGAGAACGGATCGCTTTTTGGGCGGCACTCCCGCGACCATGCGCTCGTCATGCGGTGAAGGACGAGCCCCGCCGTATTCCCCTCTCCGTTGGCGATCCCGCTCAGCGAAAAAGAGGAGAGGCATTCGAGGGTACGCGGGGCGCGCGTATGGTTTTCATAGCGCACGCTCGTGGTGAATACCCCCGTCGCGCGGTCGTATCCCAAACGGTGCACATAGTCGTTGCCCATGCCGTCGGTGAGATAGGTATTGAGGGACCCGTCCATGAACTGCGTCTGCCGCACGACTTTCAGAAGGGTGGAACTGCGGTTCCGCATCGTGATGCCGCGGGTATAGTCCACAAGGGTCTCGTCGCCCGTAAAGGCGACCTGCACGAGGCTGTCGCAATGCAATTTCGAAGGCTCCGGCTCGGCGGAGACGGGATAGACGGCAAAGCCCACCGTCGTGCACTTCGGATGCCCTTCGACGGGGGTCTCGATGAAATATACGGCAGAATCGCCGAATACATAGCGTTTGAAAAACATGTTTATTCCTTTGCAAGGCGCATGATGACAGCGATCGCCGCGGAAAATTTATCGCAAAAGTCGGAGAGGGTCTGGTCTCTCCGCCCGATCACGTCGAGGATCTTACGGAATTCCTCGTTGATCGCCGCCGCTCTCAGTCCGACGAAATTGCGGCGCAGGCTCACTTCCTGCCCATGTAAAAGCGCGTCGGCAAAATCGTACGTCTCCTCATAATTATAGTTGAAGTCGAATTTTGTGTTCCCCCGCTTATCGAGTTCGTAATATTTTGCGGGCACGGGGCAGGCGAGAAATGTTTTCAGGACCGTTTTTTCCCGCTCCCCGATGAAAGTCCCCTTTTTGCTTGCCATACGATCCCTCCTTATCGAAAGGGGCGGCTGACTGCCGCCCCTTTTTTACGCACGGTCAAAGTTTCGTTTTCCACACACGGTCTGCCCAAAGAAGCTGTTTCTTGAACTCGTTGATCTCGGTGTGCTCGTCGATGACGACGACTTCCACCCCCCACATGTTGCCGAGGTCCACCATGTCCTGCACGGTGAGTTTGGAGCTGACGACGGTATGATGCGCGCCGCCCGCATAGATCCACGCCGCAACGCCGTCCTTGAAGTTGGGCTGGTATTTCCACATGAGCCCGCCGACGGGGAGGTTCGGCATCTTGTGCGGATACTTCACGAGCTCGATCTTCTGCACGATGAGACGGAGCCTGTCGCCCATGTCGATCATCGAAACGGCGACCGCTTCGGGCGCGGCGATCCCCTCGAACACAAGGCGGGCGGGATCGCTCTTTCCGCCGATACCGAGCGGATGCACCTGTATTTCGGGCTTCGTTGCCGCAAACTGCGGGGAGACTTCGAGCATATGCGCGCCGAGACAGAGCCCGTCCTTCAAATCGTAGGTGTAGTCCTCCATGAGGCCGGTCCCCTCCTGCCCCGCCATGTACTGCATGACGGCGCCGAGCGCCGCGATCTTCCAGTCGCCTTCCGCGCCGAAACCGTAGCCCTTGCTTTGCAGATCCTGAATGGCGAGACCGGGGAGCTGGTTCATGCCGTGAAGGGAGCCGAAGTGATCGACGATGCCGATATATCCGCCGTTTTCTTTGCAGAATTTATCGATCGCAATCTCATACTTCGCCTGCTCGCGCACGACGTCGATGCGGTCTGTCCCCATCGTATATTTTTGGGCGTATTCCGCCATCAGCGCGTCCACTTCTTCCTCGGTAACTGCGTCGATCACGTCCACGAGATCGCCGACGGGATAGTAATCCACCTCCCAGCCGAGGGAGATATGGGCTTCCACCTTGTCGCCCTCGGTGACCGCCACGTTCCGCATGTTATCGGAGAAGCGGCAGACCTTGACCGACCTGGAAAAGGCGAGCCCTGCCGCCGCTTTGCACCATGCGGCGAGTTCTTTGAGCGCCTCTTCATCCTTATAGTACCCAACGATGACCTTGTTGTCCATGCGGAGCCGCGCAACGATATAGCCGAATTCTCTGTCGCCGTGCGCCGCCTGGTTCTCGTTCATGAAGTCCATATCGATGGTGTCGTAAGGCAATTTCTCGTTGTATTGCGTGGCGAAATGGCACATGGGTTTTCTGAGCATGGAGAGCCCTTTGATCCACATTTTCGCAGGCGAGAAGGTATGGCACCAGGTGATGATGCCCACGCAGTTATCGTCCTCGTTGACCTTGCGGATCGCGGCGACGATCTCTTCCGAGCTCTTGCAGGTGGTGAGATATTTCACCGTAACGGGCATGAACCGATCGACGTAGTTCGCCATTTCCTCGGAATGTTGGGCGACATGCGCGAGCACGTCGTCGCCGTAGAGTGTTTGGGAACCTGTCAGCCAATAAACAACTTTTTCTTTCATTTTATCGAAAACCCCCTAAAAGTTTTGATTTTATTTTGAATTTCAGTACACAAAGTGCGGAGTACATGATTTTCTTGTCCCCGCGAAGCGTGGAGGCGCCTCCTTCGAGGAGGAGCTGTCACGAAGTGACTGAGGTGGTGGTCATTTCAAAACAAAGGGCACCACCCCCCTACCCGTTTTAGCGGCAGGTACTTCCTCCTCTACCCTCCCCCCAACCTGTTGGGGGGAGGATAGGGAAGGGGGCACCTTATTTTCTTGTTTGGTACACCGTCTCCCTTTTGCCTTCTTGCCCTTCAACGCGACCAAGAGGTCAACCAAGTTAAACCGCCCAAGCACGTTTCCTCGAACGATTCTTTTCGAAGCAACACCCCCTCACCGCCTACGGCGGAGCTCCCCCTCAAGGAGGAGCCAAGTGTGGTGAGGGGTGGTGCGAGCAAAGAATCGTTCGAAACCATAAATCCTCTTGCCTTAGGCAGAATTCATTTCTGCCGTGGGCGACTCAATTTGGCAAATCCTTTTGCCTTCTTGCCCGATGAAACGAACGAGAGGTCAAGTAAGTTAAACCGCCCAAGCACGTTTCCTCGAACGATTCTTTACGACGATGCCCCGAAGGAGGCGGAGAAGCAAAGAATCGTTCGAAACCCCTCTATTTTTTCTGTCCGTAATATGCATTCTTGCCGTGTTTGCGCTGATAGTGTTTTTCCATCATAAAGCGGTCGGCGCGTTGCACGGTGGGATTGATCTGCTCGGTGAGGAACGCCATTTTTGCGACTTCCTCGATGACCGTCGCGTTATAAACGGAGCCGTCGCCGTCCTTCCCGAAGGCGAATACGCCGTGGCTCTTGATGAGCACCCCCGGCACCTCGATGGGATCGAGCCCGTCCTCGCGGAATTTTTCGATGATGGCGAGCCCCGTATTCTTTTCGTATTCCCCCTCGATCTCCTTTTGGGTCAGCGACCGCGCGCAGGGAATATCCCCGTAGAAGTAATCGGCGTGGGTCGTCCCGTAGAACGGAATGCTCCTGCCCGCCTGCGCCCATGCCGTCGCAAAGGTGGAATGGGTGTGGGTAACGCCGCCGATGTTTTGGAACGCCTTGTAAAATTCGATATGGGTGGGCGTATCGGACGAGGGGCGAAGGCTCCCTTCGACGACCTTGCCGTTGAGGTCTACGACGACCATATCTTCCGCCTTCATTTCGTCATAAGAAACGCCCGAAGGCTTGATCACGAAAAGCCCGCTCTTTCTGTCGATCTCGGAGACATTTCCCCAGGTGAACAGCACGAGTTTATGCTTTACGAGGTCGAGATTTGCCTTCCATACTTTTTGCTTTAATTCTTCTAACATGAAAAACTCCTTATTTCAACGAATGGACCGCTTCCCGCACGATGGGAAGCCCCGCAACATAGCGGTCGGAAAATTCTTCGAATCCTGCGACGTCGGCGGGATCGGGCGCGATCGTCACCCCTTCCTGCCCTGCAAAGACGCGGTTTTCGAGGTAATCTTCAAGGGTCTCCCCTTTGCGTTTGGTGAGCATATAGTTGGCGAGCACCGCCATGCCCCACGCGCCGCCCTCGCCCGCCGTTTTCATGACGGTAACGGGCGCGCCGATTGCCGCGGCGAGAAAACTCTGCCCGACGCGCTCTGTTTTGAAGATGCCGCCGTGCCCCGTAATGCGGTCGAGCTTCACGCCCTCCTCTTTGAGCATGATGTCGCACCCGACTTTCAAAGCACCAAATGCCGAATAGAGGTGGCAGCGCATGAAATTCGCCAGGTCGAACTTGCTGTCCGCCTTACGGACGAACAGCGGTCTGCCGTGATCGACGTTCGTGACGTGTTCGTTCGAGACATAGTTATAAGAGAGCAGTCCGCCGCAGTCTTTTTCCCCCTTCAACGCCTCGAAATAGAGGGTGTCGAAGAGCTTCGGCTTGGGCAGATCGACGCCGAGAAGCGCCGCGAATTCCCCGAACAGATTCACCCAGCCGTTCAGGTCGGAGGTGCAGTTGTTGCAGTGCACCATGCCGACGAGATCGCCCACGGGCGTCGTAACGAGGTCGATTTCGGGATAGGCTTTGCTCAGCTCCTTTTCGAGCACGATCATCGCGAACACGGAGGTGCCCGCCGAGACATTTCCCGTCCGCTTCTTTACCGAATTCGTCGCGACCATTCCCGTGCCGGCGTCGCCTTCTGGCGGGCAGAGCGGGATCCCGTACTTCAAGTTGCCCGTCGGGTCGAGGAAACGCGCCCCCTCTTCGGTGAGCCTGCCGGCGTCCTCGCCCGCAAGCAAGATCTCCGGCAGGATGTCCTCCACCCGGAACGGCAGATTTCTGTCTTTGACGAGCTCGTTGAACTTCGCGAGCATGACGCGGTCGTATTGTTTGGTAACGGGGTCTACGGGGAACATTCCCGAAGCCTCGCCGATGCCGAGCACCTTTCTGCCCGTCAGTTTCCAGTGGATATAGCCTTCGAGCGTCGTCTGGAAGCGGATGAGCGGGACATGCTCCTCGCCGTCGAGGATCGCCTGATAGAGATGGGCGATCGACCAGCGCGCGGGAATGTGATAGCCGAAGAGTTCGGTGAGCCTGTCCCCCGCGTATGCCGCCGTGTTATTCCGCCAGGTGCGGAAGGGAACGAGCAGATCGCCGTTTTCCCCGAATACCATGTAACCGTGCATCATCGCCGAAAACCCGATGGCGCCGATGACGGTGAGGACTTCCCCGTACCTGTTCTTTACATCCTCCGCCATCTTCGCGTAGGCGTCCTGTAAGCCGACGCGGATATCTTCGAGCGAATACGACCAGATATTGCCGATATGACGGTTTTCCCATTCGTGGCTGCCCGAAGCGAGAACGTTGTTTTCTTCGTCTACCAGCACCGCTTTGATCCGCGTGGACCCGAACTCGATGCCGAGCGCGGTCTTTCCGCAGGCGACCGCGCGCTTAGCGTTGATTTCCATGTAAGTTTCCCCCCTTTTCGGCGTGCCGAAAACACGCGGTTTCATTATAAGATATTATCACAGAAATTTCAAGGGTGTAACGGAAAATATTTCCGAAAAAATTTTTTTGTCCGCCTTGGCAAAGCGCGCCGCGGAAAGGGCGCAAAAAAAGAGGGCGCCTTATCGCTCCCTCTTTTGTGCTGAGAATCAGTTGTTTTTCTCTTCTTCGGCTTCGTGCAGGACGATCTGCGGGAAAGGAATGCAAATGCCGTTCTCCTCGAACACCGTCTTGATCGCGCCGCGCATCTGGCGTTGCGCCGCAAAGAAGTCTCCCTCCTTGCACTTTGCGCCGAAATGCAGATTCACGCTTGAATCGGCAAGTTCGTCCACGCCGTTGAAGTCGATCTCGCTCAGAAGGCAGGGGCAGAGCTCTCTGATCTTCGCCTTGTTCGCCTCGAACACTTCTTTCACGTGTTGCAGGTTTTCCTCGTAAGGAACGCCGACGATGACGGTCGGATAGGAATCCTCGCGGCTCTGGTTGATGAAGATCTTGATGGTGCTGTTGTTGGCAACGCGGATATCGCCGCTGTAATTGATGAGTTTCGTGTTGCGGATGCCGATCTCCTGCACGGTGCCGCGCCAGCCGTCGATGGTGACGATGTCCCCCACCTGGAGGGTCCCGTCGCACACGAGGAAGATCCCCGCAACGACGTCCGCGATGAGGCTCTGCATGCCGAGCCCGATGATCAGGGTGAGAATGCCCGCGCTCGCGATCAGCGCGCCGACGTTGAATCCCCAAACGGCAAGAACGGCGATGACGCATGCGACCCAAACCACGACTTTGATGATACTGTTGACAAGTTTTCCGATCGTAACCCGTTTGGGCGTGTTCTTAAAGACGGATCTGATGACCGTGCAAACGACATAAAGCACGAGCAGGGTGATAAAGAGCACCTGCGCCGTGTTGATGAACTTGGGGATAATGGAGAAAATAAATCTCAGTAAAGGGCTCTCAACGATGGGGATCACTCCACCGGGTTCGGTCGGATCCGGTTTGTCCACGGCGAACCAACCGTTTGCCGTATCGAAGATTTGGTCATAAAAAACGAAGCTCAAAACGGTGACCGCCGCAAAGATGAGGAGCAAAATAAACCCCGTATACGTTAAGCCTTTTCCTTTTTTTGTTTGATCTGCCATAAGGCACCTCCTGTTTGCGTGCATTATACCATGCCGCAGAGGGATTGTCAAGTACTTCACCTTAAATTGCAAAAGAAAAAAGCGCAGGAAAAAGCGGTCTCGGCGGAAAACCGAACCGCTTTTCTCCGCGCCGCGTCCTGATTTTGCGCCCTGATTTGCTATAAGAGGATGCAGATCACGCCGCCCTTGCCCTCGTTGACGATACGGGTGACCGTCTTGCGCATCTTCTTTTGCAATTTTTCCTCCATACTGCGGTTTTTGTGATAGAGCTCTTCGCCGAGCGTTTCCCGAAGCGTCCTGCCGAACATATTCGTGTTCCACGCCTTTTCGGGCTCCTGCGCCATATCTTCGGAAAGTTCCTGCACGAACGCCTCGCTCCGTTCGAGACTGCCGAGCGCGGGGCTCACCTCGCCCGAAACGTCCACGCGGATGATGTGGTAGCTCGGCGCGGCGGCATGGAGATTGACCCCCACCCTGCCGCTCTTTTTCACGATCTTGGGCTCGTCGAGGCTCATTTCCTCCCCGTCGGGCGGCACGATCCCGTAGCCCGTCTCCTCCGCTTCGGCGAACGCCTTCCCCACGCGGTCGTAGAGTTTTTTCGCCTTGCCGAGGGAAGCGACATAGCTCATGAGCGCGAAATCGTTTCCGATCTCCACCCCGCACTGCTCGCCCAAAATGCGGTAGAACGCCCCCTCTTTTGCCGCGATCTTTACGTTCGCCTTGCCCGTTGCGGGTTCGAGCTCCATAGAGACGGGGGGAAGCAGAAGTTCGCTCTCCGTATATAGTCCGTCGAGCAGCGCGCAGTCGCTCATTTTGTTCACCTTCGGGACGAGCGCGCGTAGCCCTGAGAGCACCTCGGAGATGAGCGCGCTGTCCGCGTCGAGCACGCGCGTCCAGTCGGGAAGATCGACGTCGATCGAGAGAACGGGAAACTCATAGAGCACCCGTTCGAGGATCCCGCCGATCTCATCCGCAGTCAGCTTTTCCGCATTCGCGGCGACGACGGGCGCGCCGTACTTCTCTTCGAGCGCACAGCGAAGCTCTTCCGCCCCGCCCGGCTCGATGCAGTTGAGCAAGATCACGAAGGGCTTGCCGATCGCTTTGAGTTCCCCGGCGGCGAGTTCTTCCGCGGGCTCGTAATCCGCGCGCGGGATGCCCGTGACCGACCCGTCGGTGGTGACGAGCACGCCGATCGTGGAATGGTCGCGGATGACTTTTCGCGTGCCCTCGGAAGCCGCCGTTTCGAAGGGTACGGGACTTTCGCTCCACGGCGTTTTTACGAGCCGCGGGGCGCCCTCTTCTTCGAAGCCCGCCGCCCCGCGCACGGGGAAGCCGACGCAGTCGATGAGCCGCACTTTTGCGACCGCCTGTTTGAACTTGATCTCCGCCGCCTCTTCGGGCACAAACTTCGGCTCGGTCGTCATCACCGTCCTGCCCGAACCGGACTGCGGAAGTTCATCCGTCATGCGTTGCTTTTTCGCGCCGACGGCGGCGGGCAACACAAGTTCTTCCATGAACTTTTTGATGAAGGTGGATTTTCCCGTCCGCACCGGTCCCACCACTCCCAAATAGATCTCGCCGCCGCAACGGGCGGCAATGTCCTCGTAAACGCGATTGTTTTCCATAAATAAACGCCTCCGCCAAAGTCCTTGCTTGAATAACTTATGGCGGAAGGCGCGCAAATATTCCCGAACCTTGTAAAAAAGCGGGGCGCCGCCCCGCGATCTGCCCCGCGCGGGGCGGCGCCCCGAACAAAATTTATTCCTTTTTCTGCCCGGAGACCGTCTGCATCTGCGATTGCGCGGCGATTTCGAGAAAGTACGGGTCCTCCGAAAAATCGCGCACGCGGGTATATTCCCCGCCGAGCGCCTCTATGGCGTATTTGAGCTCCCGGTATTCGAGGTAATTCGTCTCGTCGCGGTCGATGAATTCGAGCAATACGGGGAGTGCCCGCTCGTCGCCGTAGCTTGCAAGGTAGCTCGCGTGCATGGGGAGCTCGTCGGGCGAGGTGCGGAAGGCGTTGAGCAAGATCTCGAACACGCGGTCGTCCCGCGCGACGCAACGGGAGAGAATTTCCAGCATGTATTCCTCCTCGACGTGCTTTTGATACAGCTCGATGGCGCGCTCTTTGGCGGCGTCTGCGTTCCCTTTGAGCCGCTCCGCAACGGTATCCTTTACTTCGCTGCCGAAATCTCCCGTGATGATATCGAAATAAACGTCAAACGCCTTCACGTCCTCCCCCGCGAGGTTGACGGCAAGGGTAACGAGCTCCTCGCTGTCACTGCGCATAAGGGCGAGAAGCCCGTCGGGACAGCCGCGCGATTCGAGTTCGCGGCAGAGAAAGTCGGGCACGGCGATCCCTTCGCGCACATGGGCTTCGAGCTGTCCGACAAGCTCTTCATCGCTCATTTCGGCATAGTACCCCTTCGGCGTATTCCCCACGCTCCCGATAAAAGTATCGCCGAAACTTTTATACAGCTTGGGAATGATCGATTCCCATTGCTTCTCGGTATATTTTCCGTGGTTCTCTTCCATATATTCGGCGAGTTTTTCGTCGAACATCCCGTCAAAGTCGATGAGTTTTTTCATGGGATCCCCCTTAAAATTTCCTGATTATATAATATAGTTCAAGATCTCTTTGACGACCGCCGTATTTGCGCCGAAGAGTTTCGCGATGCGTTCGATCGAGCGCTCGCCGTCCTTTATGCGGGATTCGCGATAGATGACCGCCGCGGTCTCCGCCTCTTCCTCGGCAAAGTCGAGCGCGCCCGCCTCTTCGAGCGCGCGGTAAACGTCCTCCGCCGCGGCGACGATCTTTTCCTCGTTCTCCTCTCCGAGGAAGGCGTATTTTACATAGACATCCGAAAAAGCGTTGAGGAATTGCGTCCTTCTGCGGTTGCCGATCCTGATCTTGTGCAGGAAGAATTCGCGGTAAAAACTGCACATCACGACCCCGAAGGAATTCTCTTCGTTGCGGCGGACAAGATCGGACAGAATGGAGAGTTTGATATCCTCCCCCACGTTGTAATCGAGCAAGATCTCCCGCACGAGCCCGTCGCAGCGGCAACGGACGGCGACGCTGCCCGCCAGCGCCTGCAACTTATCGTCCCTGCCGTCGAGCTGGTCGAAGGCGAGGCGGAAATAATCGGTGATCTCGTTCATTCCGGCAAACGCCTCCGCTTCCGCGCGCTTGACTTTTCCCGCCGCGAGGAAGAAGGCGACGATCGTACGGTATTCCTCGTCGGGCAGGCGGTAGAAGTAATTCATCGGAAAAGGCGGGGTATTGCCGTCGCGCAATTCCCGGAGCCGCACGAGATAATATTTCGCGACCGCTTTGCGGGGATAGAGGGTCGTGAGCGTTTCGAGGGAATCGATCGCCTCGTCGTCCCGCCCCGTACGGTGCGCGGCAACGGCATGAAACCAGAGCACGTCGTCGCCGTAGGGCGTCTTTGTTTTGAGCAGGGTGAGCTTGCGGTAGGCGTCCTCGTCGAGCCCCGTCTCGCACAGGGCGGTCGCCACGCGGAAGAGGTCCTCCGCCGAATCGGTCTCGATCTTCGCGAGCCGCTTGCCGATCTCCTTCGCCCCCTCGGTATCCCCCTTCGCGCCGAGTACGGCGCAATAGGTGGTGAGTGCATGGATGTTATCGGGGTAGAATTCCAGCAATTTCGCGCATTCCTCCGCCGCGCCCGTAGCGTCCCCTTCGAGGAGCAGACACATGGCGGTAAGCCCCGAAGCGGAGGGAAAATCGCGGCTCGTGGGCGGGATCTCGGCAAGGGCTTCCCGCGCGCCGTTGAGGTCCCCGCGCTTGATGCACTCTATCCCGCGGAAGAGAAATTCCGAATCCTCCACGCCGCCGTCTACCGAATGTACGAGACGGAGGCAGGGACGGGTCTCTTCGGGAAAAGGCGTCTCCTCGCCGTAGAGATGGCGGAAATAGATTTCGGACTGGAAGTCGTCGCCGAGGTTCATGAACGCGACGGAAAGTCCCTCGTATCCTTCGGGAAAATCCGCCTCGTTGCAGGTATCGAGGAAGCGGAACCAGGCGTCCGCGCAGAGTTGCCACAGCCCCAGCGCCTCGTAAATATCCGCATAGAGGGCGGAAGCGTCCGCAGACGGCGGATAGAGCTCCGCCCGATGGTTGAGCATGCGGAGCGCGCCGAGAAAGTCCCCCTCGTCGTAGCGTTTCTCCGCGCCCTCGAACAGAACTTCTTCGTCAAACGAAAGTTGTTTGATCTCTTCGCTCACTTGCTCCCCTCTCCGCCGAACAGCGCGGCGACGTCTTTTTTCCGGAAAATATAGTCGGTGTTGCAATCATGGCAATGGACGACGACCTCGCCTGTCTCGCCAAGCAGGGCTTCGGCGTCCTCCCGCCCCATCGAAAGGACGGCGGCGGCGGCTCTTTCCCGCGAACAGCGGCAGCGGAACACAATGTCGCGCACATCCGCGTCCTCCGCAGAGAAGTATTCCTTCAAGATGCCCTTAGCGCCGAGGCGGGCGATGAGGGCGGACACGTTGGAGAACTTCCCGATCGCGTTTTCCGCATAGCAGACCGCCTCTTCGCTTGCGCCCGGCAACGGTTGCAGAAACACGCCGCCCGCACCGGGGCAGACCCCGTCCGGCGTAACGAGCACGCCGAGCGCGATCGCCGTGGGACGCTGTTCGCTCGTCAGAAAATAGGCGGAAAAATCCTCCGCGATCTCCCCCGAAAGAAGGGCGCTCGTTCCCACGAAGGGCACGCCTTCCCCGTCGTCGCGCACCACGGTGAGCGTTCCTTCCCTGCCCACGCAACCGCCGACGTCGAGTTTCCCGTCCGCGCGGAGGGGAAGCTCCACGCCGGGGACCGCGATATTCCCGCAAAGGTGCAGGGCGCCGTCTCCCGAAACGGAGATCTTTCCTCCCTTTCCGTTCCCCGCGACGGTGACATAAAGGCGGCTTTCTTTCCCTTTGAGCCAACTGCAAAGGTAAGCCGTCGCCGTCATGGTCCTTCCGAGCGCCGCGGCGGCGACGGGAGAGAGCCCGTGCCGCAGAATGCACTCCTGCACGAGTGCCGTCGTATCGAGCACGGCGAGGGAGATCTCCCCCCCGCAGACGAGGGTCTTATAAATTTTACTTACGTTTTCCTGCATATAAAATTCAACCTGTCGCTCCCCTCTTTTTCCTCTCCGAGGTGACCTTCCTCGGAAAGAAGGGCAAAACCCGCCGCGCGGAGGGCGGAAAGGACCTCTTCTTCCCTATGGATATATTGCGTATGCGTTTCGTCCAGCCTGTCGAACGCGCCGTCTTTCCGTTTGACAAAGAGCGTAACGTCCATCACGATCTTTTCCCCCTCGCGCCGGTTGAAGGAGAGATAGGTGACGTCCTCCCGGTCGTCCGCCGAAATAGTATCGGCAACCTTGCCGCACAATTTTCCTTCGGAGCTGATATCGAACAGAAATAGCCCGCCGGGCAACAGACATTTCGCCGCCCGACGGAAGGCAAGCGGGAGCTTTTCCGGGGGAAGGTAGTTATACACATCGTTCGGCGCGAGCAGAAAATCGTAGCGCGACGGCGTGCGCAATGCCGCCGCGTCCGCAACAAAGAAGTCGATTTTCAAGTTCTCCCGACGGGCGGACTTTTCCGCCGCGGAGAGCATTTCGCAGGAAATATCCGCTCCGCTCATCGCGTATCCCGCCTTTGCGAGCGCGCGGCAGAAGGCGCCGCTCCCGCAACCGATTTCGAGCCCCTTTTTCCCGGCGCCGAGCCCTTCGAGCCGCTCTATAAAATACTGCGACCATTTCGGATAGTCGCAGTCGTCGTTAAGATATTCGAACCATTCGGCGAGATATCGGTAAGGATAGGGCATAAGTTATCTCTTATTGAGCATCTTCGGGGGACGTTTCCGCTTCTTCTTTTTCTTCTCGTCCTCTTCGCGGAGCGCCCGTTCGCGCTCTTCGAACTGACGGTTATATTCGACGTACTGCTCGTCGTCCTTGTGCTCTTCTTCGTACTTTTTGACGTCCTCTTCCATCGCCTCGCGGCTGCTTCTGAGTTTTTGCAAATCCTCGCGGGAGAAGGAATCGGGGAGCTGGTACATCTCCACGTCGTCGTCGATGGGTTTGATAGGGCGGGAGACGAGGCGGCTCTTCCCCTGCGCCACGATCATGCGGCGGTATTCGCGCACGGCGGCGCTGTCCTCGGCGGGCTTGTCCTGCTGTCCGCGGTTGACGGTACCCGTGCTCTTGTTGTAGAGCCCGCGCCCCGTGGAAACGCCGAGGTTGGGGTTGACGAAACGGTCGAACGCCCACTGGCTGTAATCCATCCAGACCAGCATAAAGTAGGAAAAGCCGATGAGAAGGTAGAATACGATCCCGATCGCCGCCAAAAATCCGAGCCCGAAGAAGAAAAACAGGAGCGGGAACAGCGCCACGACGGCAAAGAATACCGTCTGCGGGAAGGTGCCGACCGTCATCACGAGCGCGTTGCGCAAAAGGGCAAAGACGCCCTGTTTATAGTTGATGCCGAGGGAGATCATCCACAGACACACGAGGACCGCAAAGGCGACAAAGACATAGCCGACGACTTTGGACGCGATGAGCCAGCCCGAATAGGGACTTCCGAGCGCCGTTTGAAAATCGGCGAGGTTGCTGCTCGTCTGCGCCAGAAAGAGCAAAACGGTGAGCACGAGCACCGCTTCGAGCACATTCCAGTAATTGCGTTTGATGCCGCGCACGAAGTCGTTCGCGACGAACACGCCCTCCGTCCAGATGAGGTTGCGGATGATGTACATTCCGCCCGAAAGACCGAGCGCGGCGATCGCCGAAGCGGGGATGAGGATCCCGAAAAAGAAGAGATCCTGGTTCAGGCGGGTCCACTCCATCAGCCCCGTAGCGTCGGGCACGGAAGGATAGGAAAAGAGGAAGCTCGAATCGTAAGGACCGATCATGAAGTCGGTATTGATCGCGAGGAATCTCCAAAGGAATATCGCGATAACGGGAAGGAAGCTCACGATCATGAGCAGGTTTACGAGCATAAGACGCCCGAACCTCCCCTTTAAGATATCCCAAAAGAGAGAAAACCGATTTGTGGGAAGGGTACTGCGGGCATAGTCCTCGCTCCGCTCCTTTCCTTCCAACCAACGGGCGACCAGCCCTTTGTGTTCTCTGTCTGCCATAGTTTGCTCCGATTGCGGCTTTTTCAAAGGGAAAAAACCAAGATACCGCTATTGTACTACAAACAGAAAAATATTTCAATTAAAAACGGGCAATTTCTTTGACTTTTCCCATGCGATATGATAAAATATGTTCAAGTTCTGGCGGCGACAATGTCGCCGCCCTTTTCTTTTTCCCCCCGGAGGTAACGCATGAAACAGTATAAAGTTGCCGTCGTCGGCGCGACCGGCATGGTGGGTCAGCGGTTCGTCGGAATTTTATCGCAACACCCCTGTTTTTCCCCCGAATTTCTGCTCGCGAGCGAAAAAAGCGCGGGCATGCGCTATCAGGACGCCGTTGCGGGCAGGTGGGCGATGCCCTTTCCCGTTCCCGAACGGGTGAAAGATCTCGTCGTGCTCGACGCGGAAAAGGACGCGGAAACGCTTGCCGGCAAGGTCGATTTCGCCTTCTGCGCCGTCAATATGAAGAAAGAGGAGATCCGCGCGCTCGAAGAAAAATACGCGCGGCTTGAAATTCCCGTCGTCTCCAACAATTCGGCGCACCGCTTCACCCCCGACGTGCCGATGGTCATCCCCGAAATCAACCCGGAGCATCTTTCCGTCATTCCCTTCCAGCGCAAACGCCTCGGCACCGTACGCGGTTTTATTGCGGTGAAGAGCAACTGCTCTCTGCAATCGTACGTTCCCCTCTTGCACCCTTTGCGCGCCTTCGGGATCAAAAACGTCGCCGTGTGCACCTATCAGGCGATCTCCGGCGCGGGCAAGACCTTCGGACGGATGCCCGAAATTCTCGATAATATCATCCCCTACATCGGCGGCGAGGAGGAAAAGAGCGAAAAAGAGCCCCTCAAAATCTGGGGAACGCTTGAAGGCGGAAAAATTCTTCCCGCGACCTCTCCCGCGATCACGGCGCAGTGCCTTAGGGTACCCGTTTCGGACGGACACACGGCGGCGGTATTCGTCTCTTTTGAACACAAGCCGAAAAAGGAAGAGATCCTCGAAGCGTGGAAAAGCTATCGCGGGCTGCCGCAGGAGCTGTCTCTCCCCTCCGCGCCCAAGCAGTTGATTCATTATTTCGAAGAGGACGACCGTCCGCAGGCGAAGCTCGACCGCGACTTGGAACGCGGCATGGCGATCTCGGCGGGGCGGCTCCGCGAGGACAGCGTATTCGATTAC
>CANRNP010000022.1 GCA_947632015.1 uncultured Clostridia bacterium
TGGCGTCGTCCACGGCGGTGCCGCCCTTCGCGTCGAATTGAACGGTATAATCGACCTTCAAACGGAAATTATAGGCGACCTCTTTATATGTAAGATTGAGGACGTTATCGGAGATCGTAGCGACGATCTCCCCGCCCTTATTGCTTAGCGTGAGGGTGAGCGTGCTGCCTTCCAGCGCATATTTGCCCTCCCCTTCTTCGCCTGCAATGGAAAGCGTAAAGAAGTCATCGGACCACAAAGTAATCAAGTACTCGGATCCGTCGGCATCATAGTAATATTCCTCGACCACTTCGTGCTCATCGGGATTAAATTCTTCCTCCCGATTGCACGCACTGCCGATGGACAATATGCCGATCAATGAGAGCAAGAGGCTGAATACCGTCAATAGCTTGCGTTTCATGGTTACTTCTCCTCGTTATATTTTTATATACTATTATTATATCATTCGCTTCTTTTCCGTGTCAAGCAAACTATCTTTTCCGTAATATTGTATTTTTGCACAGCAACCAACCCCGGCTATAAACTTTGCTTATGATATGTGGTAAAACAGGCAAATTTTGAGCATTTTTTGAGAATATTTATCATGCGAGAGGGCATGACGCCATTTATCCGACGGATACCGTTTTTTGCCGTCCCCATAGTTTTCGGACAATCAAAAAATTTAAGACCTTTGATGGCAAAGTGAATATTCTTTAAGGATATTCTGAGTTTATTCAAATTCGACCCGAATTAACAGAAAAAAATATTTTGCAAAAAGTGTTGACAACCCCTATTAAATAGGGTATAATGATCATGTACGAAGGAGGAATAACATGACACGCACTTTTATTGAATTGCCGCTGTTTCGTTCCAAATGGGAAGATTTGGGGCTCGACGACGATGATTTGAAGCGTTTGCAAATGGAGCTTCTCGCCGACCCAAAAGTCGGTGCGGTGATGCGCGGAACGGGCGGCGTTCGGAAAATGCGTTTTGCCTTTGAGAAACGCGGGAAGAGCGGCAGTGTCCGCGTGATCTATGTGGACTTTGAAGTTTACGAGAAAATCTACTTGATAACAGCATATACGAAATCGGAAAAGGACAATTTAACGGATAAAGAAAAAAGCGAGATACACCGTCTCATTGACATCTTAAAAGCGCAATTAGAAGATAATCGGAATTAAGGGGGTGAAAAAATGGGCGTATATGATGACATTCGGCAAGGGCTGGAACAAGCGATCGAGTATGAACAAGGGAAAATCCCAGCAAGAAAAACCACGCTTACGATTTTGCCGCTTTCTACGTTTACCTCGGAAGAAATCAAGGCGATAAGGCTTGGCACGGGCTTGACACAGGCATCGTTTGCAAAATTCATGGGTGTATGCGTAAAAACCGTAGAGGCATGGGAAGCGGGAAGAAATCGTCCCGATGGCTCGGCAAGGCGGCTCCTTGCGATTACAAGGAGTGATCCTTCGTTTCCCATTTCGTCAGGAATTGTCTCCAAAGTGAAAAGAACAAAACTATAACAATTTGACTATAAGCTCAACCACCCCGCTTGACCAAAGCGTTCGGATTCGTTATCAAATAAAGTACCGGCGCCCGCCCAAGCCGTTTGGCTTGGGCGGGCGCCGATTGTTTGATGAGAAAACGGTTCATCGGGTCCGCTTCGCATAAATCCCGGTGAATACCGTCAAGTGCAACGGTTGAGAAAATTCTGCATTGTAAATCTCTGCATTTACGAGAAAAACTCGTCCAAAGGGCGATATTGCGACCGGTCCTCGCTGTATTTGCGGTACATTTCGGTCGTGATGAAGAGCTCCTTTTCGACGCCCGTTTCGTCGAGCACGACAAACCCGCCGTTGAGCCCGTATTGGGCGAGATACCCTTTCAGCGCGTTGAATTTCTTTACGGAAAACGCATCGATGTCTGCGTCCGCTCCGGTCCGGCTCTCGCCTCCCTTCGTCTCTATGATCCATATTTGCGAACGGATCGACAGAATATAATCGGGATAGAACAGCCGCGGTTTTCCGTATTCGTTCGTATAGACGACTGAAAAATATTCGCTTCCCCGATCGCCGTTTTTATAAAACCATTCGGCGCGCTTTTCGCACCATTTTTCGAATTCGAGCTCCACTTCGGATTTCCCTTCGCGGCTCAAAAGATAGCCTTCATAGACGTTCCGCCTGCATTCCAGATATTTCTCCGCACAGACGATGTTGCACTCCCGCGGGAAGGCAAATTCGGCGGTATCCTTGCGGGGCGACGAAATACTGCCCTGCAATTCCGCCGCCGCCGAACTCTTGAAGTCCGCCTTTAACAGATCGCGGTTGTTGATGACAAAGGCATAGAGATGTTTCGTCGAAAGTTCCAACAGTTTTTTCCCGTACACGACGCCGCCGTCGAACAGGCGGCGCAGAATGATGACCATGCTGTCGTACTTCATCCCCGCGGCGTCGGCGATCTCCCCCACGCTGTGGTGGAAAAGTCTGCCGTCCGTGTGGGTGCTCAGCGAACGGTTCACGCGGAGGTCGTATAATTCGGGGTCGTCGGTAAGGCTTATGCTCCCCTGCTGCGTTTCGTGGACGATCGTCTCGTCGAAACGGTATTTACCCTTCGTTTCCAAAAGGATGCGGTTGCGCGCGGTATTTGCGGTAAGGGAATATTTCTCCGTAAAAAAGGCGTGCGCCGTTTTCAGCAGAGAGACGGGGTCGTTTTCGAAATAGTCCGACGGTTTCAACTCCTTCGTGAGGCGGAAGGAACAGAACTGCGGTTTGAGGAAAACTTTCTTCGTTTCGCCGGCGCCGCCCGCCTTCTTCGCGTATTCGATAAAGGCTTTGTCGAACGTATAGATGTAACAGTTATCGAGGAGCGGGTCGCCGTAATGGCGCGCTTCGGGCATGCGCCGTATGCGTCCGATCGTCTGGATCTCGAAAACTTCGTCCATATTTTCACGGATCTTTACGAGGATGTAGGCGCGGGGGCAATCCCACCCCACGGCGACGGCTTGTTTGATGATGATCGCCTCAGGCGCGGCGTCCGGCGCGTCGATCTTTTCCAGGTTCTCCTTTTGACCCGCCAGCCATACGGCAAGGCGCTTGTTGGAATAGGAGATCCCCCGCTCTTTAAGGATCTTTTCGATCTTCGCCTGCTTTTCCGCCGATCTGTTCGGGAGCTGGATGATGATGAGCGGAGAGATCGCCCTTTCGCGGTCTTTGAGCCCTTCGAACGCCTTCACGAGCGCCTGCCGCTTTTCAAGCGCCAGATCGAGCAGATATTCCTCTTCGTCCCCGATCTGCGCGCCCTGCGCGATCCCTTCGTTGATATAGACCGACTTTTTGATGAGCCCCTCGGCGATCACTTCCTCTTCGGGGATCTCGATCACATAGGCGCCCTTCTCTCTGACCGGCGTGGCGGAAGCGCGGATGATCTTCTCCGCACGGAAGAGGCGGATGATCTCGTTGGCTTTATAGGTGTTGTTGAAGTGCTGTTCGTCTACGACCACGAGGAAAGAGAGCCCCCGCCGCAGGGCGTCCCTGATCCTGTCGGGCAGGGAGAAAGTCTCGCCCTCCCGCATGGCGTTGTTCTTCTTGTTCGTGACCATCTCCCAGTTGATAAAGGCTACGTCGCCTTCCTCGAAACCGGAAGTGAGCACGTCCGCGAGCAATTTCGTGCGCGACATGGGAAGATAGGCGTCCATCTTGCTTTTCGACTGTTCTTCCAGCCCCCCCTGCCCCGGCGTGAACCAGATAAAACAGGTATTTGCGTTTTCTTTGAGGTAACGGTCGATGAAGTGGGTCAAAATAACCGTTTTGCCGCTACCCGTGCAGCTCTTCAAAACGATCTCCTTTTCGCCCCGTCTGCACGCCGCGTTCAGCCCGGCGATCGCCTTTTTCTGAAATTCTTTCAATTCCATCCTGTTTCTCCTTCCGTTCGGCGATCCGCCGTCAATCTCTCAATTCTTTGTAATAATAATCGGGGATCACGTTGATCTTGATCTCCCTGCGGGAAAGTTTACCCTCGATCTCGGAAGATACGAGCACATTGTGCCCGACATAAACCGCCTTGCACTCGCCCCTTTTGCACGAAGCGGCAAACTCCCGCAGTTCATCGTCGGTAAGGCAAATGGCGACCTGCCGGTTGCCGTTGAAATCGAGCCCGTTTTCGAGCTCGACGAGTTCTCTGATATGAAGGAGCAACTTATCGGCATATTCGTAATAGACCTGTTCGGTGATCGGGACAAAACCCACTTTGCAATATTTGAGGCTTGCCTCATACCCTTCGAGGTCGATGGCTCTTTTCAGCCTTTCATACGTGATCTCGCGGCAGATGCCGTTCTCGTTGTTCGTGCACAGGATAAATTTGCGGTTTCCTCCGTCCTCCGCATTCAACATCATAACGGCGTGCCCCGTTGTGCCGCTTCCCGCAAAGAAATCCAGCACATAGTCGCTTTCTTTGAAGTCCACCATTTCTAAGGCTCGACGGATCAAATAAGTCGGCTTCGCGTGCGAAAAAGGAGAAACGCCAAACAATTTTTTGAGTTCGTTCGCGGCATTCTGATAATTCAGCTCTTTATCGTCCCACAACGATTTCGCTTTTGTCCGGCGTGTGCTTTTGCCCGCGGCGAGATAGTCTTTTTGGTAAATGTCCCATTCAAAATCAGCGCCGCGCTTTACTTTTTTTGCGATCAGCTTATCGGATTCGAGCTTCACTTTCTCACGGCTCCAACGCCAAGACGCTTTTTCGCCCGTCGAAGGCTGAACGGGATACACCTCAACCTTGTGGGCGCTATCCCGCACAAGAGAAAGATCGGCGTTCTTCGGATCGATATAAAACGGGTAATACAGTTTCGGTCTCTCAATCGCCCGCCAATATCCGCCTCGCTGTCTCAGCCCAAGCAACCTGAAATTGCCTTTTTCGTCCCGATAGGAATATTCCGATTGCATTTCTTCACTCAAACCGTGCCCGATAATCGCCGCCCGCGTGATCTCCTTCGCGTACACCAAAATGTACTCGTGAACGCTCGCGATCTGTTTCGGCGATTGCGAACCGCGCGGATTGCTCTCCACCACGATATTTGCAACAAAATTTTGCTCTCCGAAAATTTCATCGCAAAGTTGTTTCAGCCCATAAAGTTCGTTATCGTTGATCGAGATAAAAATTACGCCTTGCTCTGTCAAAAGTCTGCTTGCGATGAGCAGACGGCATTTCATAAAAGACAGCCATTTGCTATGACGGAAAGCGTCGGTAGGATCGACCCTGTTGTCGTCGTAAACGAAATCTTTATTCCCCGTATTGTAAGGAGGGTCGATATAGATCATTTGGATCCTTCCGCAATGGGTTTTTTCCAAGAGTTTCAGGCTTGCAAGATTATCTCCCTCGATCAAAAAATTCCACTGCCCGCCGCGGGCAAGTTTCAGGCTCTCTTGCTCCTCCAAAACGGGCACGTTCCCCTCCAAGAGCGCGTCTACCTGCTCGCGGTGTTCTTCGAACACGAGCCCGTATTTTTTTCCGTCGATCTCCCGTTCAAGGTCGGAAAGATAGGATAAAAACCGTGCGCTGTCGTTGCAACCCGCCATTTTTTCTCTCAGCTGAGCGATCTCGCCCAGCAATCTTTCCCGTTTTTCTTTCGACAAATTCTTACTCATTTCAAATCTCCGTAGTAGCGGTCCGGGATGCGGATGATCTCCACGCCGCGCGCGAGGAGCTTTTGCTCCTCCGCCAAAGAGGGCAGAACTTGCGGTCCCAAATAGACGGTGCGGCAGGGACTTCCGCCGAACACGTCGCGCAGATATTCCGCAAATTCCCCGTCGCTCAGAATGATCCTGACGCGGTCGTCCGAACGGACGGAGACGCCGTTTTCGAGTTCGACGAGCGGCAAAATATAGGGCACGAGCTCCTCCGCATATTGATAAAACCGGCGGCGGGCGGCGCCGATCCCGCCTACCTTGAAATATTTTACGCTCGCTTTGAGGTTCTCCCGCTCGATCACGGCTTTAATGCGCGGGTAGGTGACGTTGCGGCAGATGCCGTTTTCGTTGTTGTTCACGAGGATGAATTCGATCTTCCCTTCGGGGAGCTCTGCGCTCCTTTCCAACGCGGCTTGTCCCGTCGTGCCGCTTCCCGCAAAGAAATCCAGCACCGTGATGTGCTCTTTATCGATGATCGAGAGCAATTTTTTGATGAGCGAGACGGGCTTCGGAAAATCGAAAACGGCGGGGTCCATGAGACGGGCGAGTTCTTTTTTCGCGTTGTCGTTGGAATATGCGTTGTCGATGAGCGCGACGGAACTCAGATTGCTCTCGCGCGCTTCGAGTTTTACGCGGTACCCCTCGCGCGCGTCCCTCTCGATCCTTGCGCCGGAATACGTCTTGGTATAGATGCGGGGGCGGTCCTTCCCCTCTTTCACGACCACAAAACCGTTGGCATAGCCGAATTCAAACTTCGCCTTGCTCCATCTCCACACCCAATCTTTGCTCCTGTGGACGCCGTTTTGCCGCTCTCCGTATTTTTCTTCGCTCCCGCCGGGATAGAACGTCTTATCCCCAAGCGTGAGCGGGAAATCCATCGCGGGGTTGTACCAGAGAGAATCGTAATCGAGCGGCTGGTTGAGTTTGTAGCCGCCGCGCTCGTTCTCGTACTCGTCGCAGAACGGATAGTCGCTTCTTTCCACCTCTTCGCCCTTAAACCGCGATTTTGCACGGTCTTTGGTGTAGACCAAAACGTAATCGTGATTTTTCGCGATATTCCCGCTGTGCTCCTTGCCCGATTTTTTGGTGATCCGCGGAAGGATCCCGATGAAATTCGCTTCCCCGAAAATTTCCGTCATGAGCAGATTGAGGCGGGAGAGTTCGTTGTCGTCGATGCTGATGAAGATCACGCCCTCCGCCGAAAGGAGACGCCGCGCGATTTCGAGCCGCTTTTTCATAAAAGACAGCCATTTGCTGTGGCGGTATTTATCTTCCCGATCGACGAATTCGTCGTTATAGGTAAAATCGCGGTTGCCCGTATTGTAGGGAGGATCGATATAGATCACGTCGATCGTGCCCTTTCTCGCCCGTTCGAGCAGCTTCAAGGCGGACAAATTATCCCCTTCGATGATGTAGTTTTGCGTGCCGCCGCGGTCGATGGAAAGAGAACTCTCCTCCGTCAATACGGGGATCTCGCTGTTTTCCCCTTCCTCGCTCTCCTCGCTGTGCTCCTCGAATACAAGCCCGAACTTTTTCGAGCACAATTCGGCCTCGATCTCGTTGAGGTCGGCTATGAGCGCCCGCGCCGACTCCTCCGACGCATGCTCCCGAACAAACGCGCCCAGCCCGTGCAGCCGCTTTATGAGTTGTTCTCTGTGTTCTTTCGAGATATTCGCCATGATACGCTCCCGTTTTTCATCCGTATATCCGCTCATTCCGCCACGAGTGTAACAAGCTCTCCGAGCGGACGGCGGGCGGTCAAACTCTTTGCAAAATAGAGCGCCCGTTCGGATTTTCCCCGAAGGATCATCTTCTTTATTTCGGGACGATCCATAAATTCTTCTCTGGTAAGGAACCCCAAAACGATCGCCTTTTTGAAATAGTCGTCCATATAGACCCGAATGTAAAAATCGTCCATGTTGGCAAGTTCGATCTGCTTCACCTCTTCTTCGAGTTCGCCGAAGGAGCGCGCGCCAAGGCGGGGCATCTGCGACCGTACATAGCGGCAATAGCCCTGCCAATCGTACGATCCCACGCGGAGGAAGTGGGGATAGGTCAAAAAGTCGTCCTCGCAGATCGCCGAAAGGAGCGCTTTTGTCTGCGCGGGGCTGTCGTAAGTGCGAAAATTCGCCGCCGCCCGCTTTTTGTCGTTCACCGCGGTGGATTTGATTTCGAGCGTATAGATCCCGCGGTTGCAAAGATCGGCGCGCAACCCCGCGGAGATCGTCCCGTATTCCCCGGAAGCGATCTCTGAGCGGATCTTTCCGATCATATCGTCGAGACACTTTTTGTCCGTTCTCGACGGGGCGAAGAGCAGACCGTCGAAGGGCGCGTGTTTCTGGAAATTGTCGCTGCGGATCTTGTCGTAGGAGAGATAGCGTACCGCGGGAAAATTCTGCGAAAAACACAGCGCGACCGCCTTTTCCGCCCGTTTGCCCTGCTCCGCATCGCGCCGTTTTTCCGCGGCGCCGCGGTTCGGTTGCCAGGTATTTGCCGTGTATTTTACGATCTCGTCGACGTCGGCGCCGTTCTCCGCCGCCAACTCCTCGTAATCGCAAAAAATACTGCCCCGAAAGAATATCATCGCTCCCTCCGTCCGTTTCCGAAAATCGTTTTCTTACAGCTATTATAATACAAAATTCCCCATCCTGCAAGCGCTGGGCCGAAATAAAGTCGAAAAGGAGGACAGCCGGAATGGCCGCCCTCCCCTCTTACGAACGGATCTTTGCTCCGCGTTATGCTCCGGGAGCCTCCATGAGCCCCGCGGCAACGAGATTATCGATCAGCGAATTGAACGCCGTAACGATCTCCGCTGTCGTTGCCGTGCCTTCGAGCGTGGCGACATTCGCCGCCGCCGTGAATACCGCGTCGGCGCCCGTAGGACCGACTTCGCCCTGGGGACCGGTAGGACCGGTGGGACCGACTTCACCCTGGGGACCGGTAGGACCGACTTCGCCCGTTGCACCCGTGGGACCGATTTCGCCTGTTGCACCCGTGGGACCGACTTCGCCCGTTGCACCCGTGGGACCGATTTCGCCTGTTGCACCCGTGGGACCGATTTCACCCTGGGGACCGGTAGGACCGACTTCGCCCGTTGCACCCGTGGGACCGATTTCGCCCTGGGGACCGGTGGGACCGATTTCACCTGTTGCACCCGTAGGACCCGTGGGACCCGTTGCACCTGTGGGACCGGTAGGTCCGGTGGGACCGGTGGCGCCTGTCCCCGCGGAGCCTGTGGGCACATACTGCCGCACGGAGAACGAAGGAACATAGTAAGAGCTTCCCGAATAGCATCCGCAATTACAGCCGCAGTTACAGCCGCAGTTACAGCCGCAGTTACAGCCGCAGTTGCACTGCATGAGCACGAGGAGATGTTCTTTCAAAGACATGGTTGTTGGTTTCCTCCTTTGTCGTTCCGTAAAATACAAGAACGTTCTATTATCATTCTATCCCGAAAACGTAAAAGAGGTGACAGCCGAAACGCATGCCTTTCGTCAACCGCGGGGCAAAACACTTTTCTCTTGCATATTTTGTAAAAAAAGGAGGAATTTCGTGAAGATCTCTCTGTGCATGATCGTGAAAGACGAAGAGGAGGTGCTCGCGCGGTGCCTCGACAGCGCCGCGCCGCTTGTGGACGAGATCGTGATCGCCGATACGGGTTCAAGCGACAAAACGCCCGAAATTGCCCGAACGTACACCGAAAAAGTGTACCATTTTCCCTGGTGCGACGACTTCGCCGCGGCGCGGAATTTTGCCTTTTCCAAGGGGGAAGGCGACTATCTTTTTTGGCTGGACGCCGACGACTTTATCCCGAAGGCGGAGGCGGAGCGCTTCCCCGCCCTCAGAGAAAAGCTGGGCGCCGAACTGCCCGACATGATGATGTGCCCCTACGACGTCGCTTTTGACCGCGCGGGCGTCCCCGCGCTCACCTTCTACCGCGAGCGGTTCCTCAGGCGGGAAGCGGGCTTTTTGTGGCAGGGGCGCGTCCATGAATGTATTGCGCCGCGGGGGAAAGTCCTCCGCTACGGCTTCCGCGTCGCCCACCTCGGCAGCAACAAGATAAGGGGCGCGCGGAATTTGCATATCTTCCAGAAATGGGCGCGGGAAGAGCCGCTCGGCGAACGGGAAAAATTTTATTACGGCAGAGAACTGTATTATAACGGGCTCTATCTCGAAGGGATCGCCGTGCTCGAAGAGATGCTCGGCGGAAACGGTTGGTATGTCAACCGGATCGAGGCGTGCAAAACGCTCGCCGCCTGCTATGAGGCGCGCGGGGAGCGCGAAAAGGCGCTTTGCACCCTCTTCCGCAGTTTTTGCTACGGGGAGCCGCGCGCTTCGGTGCTCTGCATGATCGGAAAACACTTTCAAAACGAAAAAAGATGGCGGGAAGCGGCGATTTGGTACGAAGGCGCGCTCGTCTGCCGCGATCACGCCGAAGAGGGCGACCTCGAAGAGCCTGCCTGCCGTTCGCTCACCCCGCTTTTGGAGCTCGTCTGCTGTTTTTATGCGCTCGGCGACAAGGAACGCGCCGCCTTTTTCCATAAAAAAACGGAGGCGCTCGCACCCGAACACCCCTCCGTCGTATATAACCGCCGCTTTTTCGGCGATCTTAAAGACTGCCGATGATGCGGAGCGCTTCCGCGTAAGTCTCCGCCGCGTTCCCCGCATAGCCCGCGGGGATCCCCCGCGGCGCGAACAGCACGAAATCGACCCCCATCTCCTCGGCGCATTTCCGATCGGAAGTAACGCTGTCGCCGAGGTAGACCGCCCGCGACGGCTCGTAGCCCGCGATGTACGCGGCGACGCAATCGGCATACGCGCGGGAGGGCTTGACGGCGCCGATCTCCTCGGAGATGAACGCGCCGGAAAGATAGGGCGTAAACCCCGCAAGCGCGATGTGCCGCTTCTGGATCTCCGTTCCGCCGTTCGTACAGAGGTAAACCCTGCCGCGGCGGGAAAGTTCTTTGAGAAATTCCGCCGAGCCTTCGAAGGGGAAACACACTTCGGGGAAATTCGCGCAGTAGGCGCGCGCCACGGCGGGGACGTCCGCCGAGACGGCGTATTCGCAAAAAAGCGCCGCAAAGCGCTGTTCTTTCAACTTTTCCCGCGTGGTCTCGCCGCGTTCGAGCGCCTTCCAAAGATCGTCGTTGATGCGGTGGAAACGGGCGATCATTCCGCCGTCCGCTTCGATCCCGAACTGCGCAAGCGTATGAAAGACGTTGGCGGCTTCCGCCCGCGGAAAGTCCAGCAGCGTATCGTCCATGTCCAGCAAAAAAAGATCTTTCATAACGAATTTTCAGATACGTTCTTCAAAAATTGCGACAGTTGCGCCAAATTTTCGCAGATCGCAACGTGCGGGAAGGGCTCAAACGCCTCCCGCGGAGTCGTGCCGGTGAGCACTGCGGAAAAGTCGATCTTCGCCCGCGCCGCCGCCTCCGCGTCTACCACGCTGTCGCCGATGTAGAGGGCGTCTTTTTTGGGCACTTGCAACTTTTCCGCCGCGAGGAGCAACCCTTCGGGGTGCGGTTTTTCCTGCCCGACATCCTCGTTCCCCACGACGACGGGCACCACGCCGTCTAAGCGGAATTTCGCGAGAATATCCGTGATACGGACGCGGTGCTTGGTGGAGACGATGGCGAGGCGGTACCGCTCGCTCCACGCGCGGAGAAGCTCCTCCGCGCCCTCATAGAGGCGGGCGTCCTGCGTCATGATCTCGTCTGCCTTGACGACGAAATGTTCGAAAAACAGGCGTTCCTTCTCTTCGCCGCAGTCCCCCGTGAGCATGCGGAAGGTGATATTGAGCGAGTAACCGATCGTCTTTCTGATCTCTTCCGTGCTGTGGGGCGCATATCCCATGCGGGTGAGCGCGTAATTGATGCTTTCGCAGATGGAGAGCGTCGTATCCCCCAGCGTGTAGTCGAAATCAAAGATCAATGCCCGATACATACCCTTTTCACTCCCACTCGATGGTTGCCGGGGGCTTGGACGTGATGTCGTACACGACGCGGTTCGCGCGTTTGACTTCGTTTGTAATGCGGTTGGAAACTCTCTCCAACACTTCGAAGGGAATGCGCGCCCAGTCGGCGGTCATGGCGTCTACGCTGGTGATCGCGCGCAAAGCGATCACGTTCTCATAGGTGCGGAAATCCCCCTGCACGCCGACCGTGCGGCTGTCGGTGAGGACGGCGAAATACTGCCAGATGTCCCGTTCGAGCCCCGCGCGCGCGATCTCTTCGCGGAAGATCGCGTCCGCTTCCCGCACCGTTTCCAGCTTTTCCCGCGTGACTTCGCCCATGATGCGGATGGCAAGGGCGGGTCCGGGGCAGGGTTGCCGCCATACGATGCCGTCGGCAAGCCCAAGTTCGGAGCCCACTTTGCGTACTTCGTCCTTGAAAAGGTCGCGCAGAGGCTCCACGATCTCCTCAAAGTCCACAACGTCGGGCAAGCCGCCGACGTTATGATGCGATTTGATCACGGCGCTCTTCCCCTTGCCGCTCTCGATGATGTCGGGATAGATGGTGCCCTGTACGAGGAAGTCCACCTTTCCGATCTTTTTTGCCTCCCGTTCGAAAACGCGGATGAACAATTCCCCGATGATATGGCGCTTCTTTTCGGGATCGGTCACCCCTTTCAGGGCGCAGAGGAATTCCTCCGCCGCGTCCGCCTTGATGAGGTCCATGCCGAGCCCGTCGCGGAATACCCGCATGACCTCCTGCGGCTCGTCTTTGCGGTGCAATCCGTGATCGACAAACACGCAGGTGAGCCGGTTGCCCACCGCTCTGTGGACGAGCGTTGCCGCCACGGCGGAATCTACCCCGCCCGACATGGCGCATAACACCCGCTTATTGCCGATCTTTTCGCGCAGGCGGACGATCTGCTCCTGCACAAAGCCCGCCATCGTCCAGTCCCCTTTCGCCTTGCAGACCGCATAGAGAAAGTTCTCCATGAGCTTGTTCCCGTACTCGGAATGGACCACTTCGGGATGGAATTGCACGCCGTAGATCTTCTTCTCTTCGCTCCCGAACACGGTGATGGGACAGCTCTCCGTTGTTGCCAGCACTTCGAACCCCGCGGGCGCCTCGGCGATCAGATCGGTGTGGCTCATCCAGCACACGCTCTCGTCCGGGATCCCTTCCAGAAGAGGGCTCTTACGGACGATCGAAAAACGGCGCTTGCCGTATTCGCTCGTTTTTGCGTGCACGACCTTTCCGCCCAGCGTGTGGGCGATGAGCTGCGCGCCGTAACAGATCCCAAGGATGGGGATCCCCAGCCCGAAGATACGGGCGCAGACGTGGGGCGCCTCTTCCTCGTAAACGCTGTTCGGTCCCCCCGTGAACACGATCCCGATGGGGTCGTACGCCGCGATCTCTTCCAGCGGCATGTCGAACGGCTTCAAATCGCAATACACGTTCAGATCGCGCACCCGTCGCGCGATGAGCTGATTGTACTGCCCGCCGAAATCCAAAACCAAAACTCTTTGATGTTGCATATCTCCCTCGCTTTTCGCGGATATCGAAAAAGAACTCCCCGAAAGGAATTCTTTTTTTTCTCGATCGGTCTGCCCGCGCTCAGTTTCTGCTGGTATAGTTGGGTGCTTCCTTGCTGATGGAAATGTCGTGCGGGTGACTTTCGAGAAGCCCCGCGTTGGTGATGCGGATAAATTCCGAAGAAGTGCGGAGCTCTTCGATGTTGTGCTTGCCGCAATACCCCATGCCGGAGCGGAGACCGCCCTTCATCTGGTAGATAATTTCCGAAACACTTCCGCGGTAAGGCACCCTGCCTTCGACCCCTTCGGGGACGAACTTCTTCGCGTCCTCCTGGAAATAGCGGTCTTTGGAGCCCGCCGCCATCGCGGAAAGGGAGCCCATGCCCCTGTACACTTTGAAACTTCTGCCCTGATAGAGTTCGATCTCTCCGGGGCTCTCGGCGGTGCCCGCGAGGAGACTGCCGATCATGACGGCGCTTCCGCCCGCCGCGAGCGCCTTTACGATGTCGCCCGAATACTTGATGCCGCCGTCGGCGATGATGCGCTTGCCGCACTTATCCGCCGCCTCCGCGCAGTCCATGACCGCCGTAAGCTGCGGCACCCCGATGCCCGCCACCACGCGCGTGGTGCAGATGGAGCCGGGACCGATGCCGACCTTTACGATGTCCGCGCCCGCGTCGATGAGCGCCTGCGTCGCCGCCGCCGTCGCCACGTTGCCCGCGATGAGCGGCAATTTCGGATATTTCGCCTTGATCTCGGTCACCTTTTTGAGGACCATTGCCGAATGCCCGTGCGCCGTATCGATGGCGATCACGTCTACTTTCGCCTCGACGAGCGCCGCGACCCGTTCCATCGTGTTCGCCGCCGTGCCAACCGCCGCGCCCACGAGGAGCCTTCCGTTTTTGTCCCGCGCGGAATTCGGATATTGAATGCTCTTTTCGATGTCTTTGATGGTGATGAGCCCTTTGAGGTACCCGTCCTGATCGACGATGGGAAGTTTCTCGATGCGGTGCTTGCCCAAGATCTTCTGCGCCTCTTCCAGCGAGGTGCCGACGGGCGCCGTCACGAGATGGTCTTTCGTCATGACGTCGCAGATGGGCTGATCGTAGTTCGTTTCGAAGCGGAGATCGCGGTTGGTGAGAATGCCGACGAGCTTCCCGTGTTCGGTGATGGGCACGCCGCTGATGCGATAGCGCTCCATGAGCGCCACCGCGTCCCGCACGAGATGATGCGGTTCCAGAAAGAAGGGATCGGTAATGACGCCGTGCTCACTGCGCTTTACCCGGTCTACTTCGCGCGCTTGCTCTTCGATGGACATATTTTTGTGGATGATGCCCATCCCTCCCTCGCGCGCCATCGCGATCGCAAGGCGGTTTTCCGTAACCGTATCCATCGCGGCGGAAATGATCGGTAAATTCAGTTCGATCCCATCGGTCAAAGTGGTACGGAGATCGACCTGTGCAGGCAATACGTCGGACGCCTGCGGGATAAGGAGCACATCGTCGAACGTGAGCCCCTCCTTGATGATTCTGCTGCTCATTAGACCGCTTCCTCCAAAAATTTAATCAAATCGAGATAGTGCTCGTTCTCTGCGTTGAATTTGCCTTCCGCGCGCACCTGCAAAAGAAGCAGGCGGCAAAATTCGGCGTCCTCGGCGTCGATCGCTTCGATCGCGAGGGTGATGACGGGGCTCTCCGCCGAAAGCTCTGCGGGGCTCTCTTCTATGGCAAAGGCGCACACCGCAGACCTTTCGTCGTCGGTGAGCGCCAGATGAAACTTCACGCGGGAAGCAAGCCCGCAAAGATAGGAGCGGTAATCGTATTGCGGCACGCCGCCGGGCAATTCTGCCGCGTTCTGCGCGGTGCAATAGGCGACGAATTCCTGCCTTCCGGCGTCGTCCTCTCCGTAGAGCTCTTCGAACCGCTCGTCCGCCTTCGTGTAATTCCCGTGATCGGCGGCGACCTCGAAGGCATGGGCAAGATAGGACAGCTGTTTGCTGTTCTGATATTCCTGATAGGCGTAATCCCCGCTGATATTATCAAGACCGAGGGATTCGCAAAAGCGCATCATCGAAGCGGGGGCGCAGAAAGAGACGATCCCGAAGAGGGAGATCGTTAGAATGATCGTGACGCCGAGGGTGATGAGCGCTGTTTTCAATACAAGTTTTTTCATTCGATTGACAGACCGTCTGTTGATAGTTATCATTCATTTTATCACACTCGTCGGGAAAAAGCAACCGAAAAGACATAAAAAACTTCCCATTTTTCATATTCATAGAGCATGAAACGGGTTTTTCTCTCTTTTTTGCTCCTATTTTTCCTCCTCCCCCTATGTTCGGCGTGCGGAAAATACGATTATTACGCCCACGTGTCCGACGAAAAGAGCGACATCTTCCTCGCCGAAACGGAAGAATTTACCGTCGCCGTCTCCTGCGCCGTGCGCGAGCACCCCTTCCTGTGCGACGGGGTAGCGGCGGGGAAAAACGCCCTTCTCGAAGCCGTGCTCACCGAAAAGTCCCCTTCCGGCGCCGAATACGAAATTTATTTCCTCTTCGATACGCCCTGCGGCGGAGATATGTCCTTCCGCAGCGTGACGGGAGACTATTATTATTCCCGTAGTTGCGAGACCTTCCCTGAGGGCTCCGTCTCTCTGCGGGTCGTAAAAGACGGCGCGGCGGTCGATCTGCTCTCCACGAGCGTAAAGACGGAGCGCACCCTCTCCCCGCGGGAGGCGCTCGGCTATGCGGTGGAAGCGGAAAAGGAGACGATCGAAGAGATGACGCGCGGAAGGGAATTCTTCGGGGAATTTCACGTCCGCCTGCTGCGGCGTGACAAAAATTATTATTACGTTGGCATTATTTCGCAACAAGGCGACATTCTCGCCCTACTCCTTGACGGGGAGACGGGCGAAGTGCTCGCCCGCCGCGGCAAGTAAATTTTTCCCTCGGTGAAAATTGTGCGAACATTTTCGCACAGAGTTGACAGACACCGAAAAAAGATTTATACTTACGGGGAATCCCAAAAGGAGGCTCCCCTTGCAAAAGAAACTCCAAACGGCAGCCCGCGCGATCTTCGGGTTCTTTTCCGTCCTCATCGCCCTGATCCTGTTTGCGGCGATGTTTTTGGCGATCGCCGAAGGGGTAACGGAGGAGTTCTCCTATATCCCCCCTCTCCGCCCGCGGGAGGACATTTCCGCCATCCTCGAAAAGGAGATGTGGACGGAGGAGGACTTCGACGTGCTCTACCACCAGACGGGTCTGACCCGCCCCGCGCTCATCGACTTGAAGGGAGAAACGGAAATCATCCTCACCTTTCAGGACGCGCTCTACCGCGATTGGACGCTTGGGCACGAGATGGCGGCTTTTACCACCCCGCACGATATTTTGCGGGGCTACGAGGAAAACGGGAAGCTCCTGTTCGATCTCATTCCCCTCGCCCCGCTCGAAGAGGGCGACGTGCTCGTGACCTCTTCCTGCCACACCTTCGGATGGCGCAACGGACATGCCGCCATTGTGACCGACGCCTCTTTCGGCACCATTCTTCAATGCGTGGGACCGGGGCTTGACAGCGCTTTTGAGGACGTGAGCTGGTTTCAATACGCCTCCAACTTTATGCTCCTGCGCCTCAAAGACAAGAGCGTTGAAGAGAGAAGGGAGATCGCGCAGTACGCCTCGGCGCACCTGAGGGGCATCCCCTATTCCCTGCTCACGGGGATCTTTTCCCCCAAAGACCAGGGAGAGAGCCCCAAAACGACCCATTGTTCCCACCTCGTCTGGCAGGCGTATAAATACTTCGGCTACGACATCGATTCGGACGGCGGACCCGTGTGCACCGCGCGCGACATTGCCTGCTGCGATCTGTTCGAAGTCGTTCAGGTATTCGGCTTCGACCAGGACAAGCTGTGGTGACCCGCTTCCTTTTTTGCGGAAAAAAAGCCTCCCCTAAGGAGGCTTTTTTTCGACCGCTGGCAGAGCGGCCCTGTTTAATTTCGATGGAATGCCTGCCGCATTTTGATCCCGTTGACGTAGGCATGGGAGAGTTTTGCGCAATGGTGGCTGTTGTGCATAAAGCCGAACACGATAACGACCTCGCCTTCGCTCGCGCGGAAAGTTTCTCCCCGCTTCGCCCCGTCGATGAAGACTTCGTACTTCCCGCCTTCCGTCAGCGACAGCCGCATCTTGAATTTGGACCCGACCTTTCCGATCGATTTCCCGTCCAGATAGAAGGAGCCGCCGTTCTGGTTCAGATTCGCCGTGATAACGCCGAGGGAGATATACAGTTTTCCGCCCGGATGCGGCTGGATGGTGGAAGTATCGACGTCGCACTCGATCTCGAAATCGTCCTTCGCCCCGATGGTATAGCGCACGCCCTCGTTCATCTCGCTGATGTTATAGCCGTGGAATTCGATATGCTCCTCGTTCGCGATGACGTGGACGGCGGGCTCGTTGTACTCCGCTCCGCTCGGATGATAGGGGATCGTATCGAATTTCCGCCAAGTGACGTTGCTGAACGTGACGACCTTGAATTCCTTCCCCTGCGAGAGCACGATCTTCTCCCCCTCGCGCCCGCGCACGGCGGAAGGAAGGGAATAATCGATTTTGAGATGACTGCAATAAACGCAGTCGAACTCGTATTTCATCCCCTTTCTGCAAGGGTGGCGCGCCGGGGAACAGCCGCAACCGCCGACCGTCCGCGAGCCGCACTTCTGGCAGGGCAAAAGATTCTCTGCGGTATCGAACTTCGGCTGTCTGATCTCGGAATAGATGAGTTGCGCCTCTTCCTCCGTAAGATGGGTGAAATCGACCACCTTCCATTCGGAGCCGTACTGTTTGATCTCTAATGAGTAATATTGCTTGCTGACGTCGCAATATGCCTTGATGATCTTTGTCCCTTTCATGCCTGTCTCCTCTTTGGTTTTTCTCTATTATACACCCTGCGGCGGGCGCTGTCAATGCCGGCGGGCAATATTTTCGCGGTTCATCCGTTCATAAATTCGGTGAGGATCGTGTTCTGGACGTAGAGATATTCCTCTTTGATGCGGGTAATATCCCCCTCCTCCGTGAAGTAAGCGCGCATTTTTTGAAAGGCTTCCCCGAAGTCCTCCTTCCAGTCGCTTCCGAACGCCGCGCGGTACGCCGCGGAAGAGACGCCGTATTCGGTGCGCAGGGCGAGCATGATGAACTCGAACTTTGCGTCCTCTTTTTCCACGTCCTCGCTCTCCACGACGGGGGCAAACCCCGAAAGGACGCACTTCATGTAGTCGTCCAGATCGAAGGTGTTCGTATAGCGCTTCCCGAACAGGAAAGAGCTCGCCGAAACGCCCAGCCCGACGTATTCCCCCCGCCGCCAGTAGTTGAGGTTGTGGCGGCTCTCAAAGCCCTTCTTGGCAAAATTGCTCACCTCATAGCGCAGATAGCCGCGCTCTTTCAGAAGCATGCAGCCGTAATCGTAGAGGCGGCGCACTTCGTCGCCGTCGGGCAGTTCGCCGTTGAGATAGTCGGTATAGATGGGCGTGCCGTCCTCAGGCGTTAATGCGTACATGGAGATGTGCTTCGCGCCGCAACGGGAGGCGAGCTCGATCGTCTTGAAAAGGTCCTCTTCCGTCTGCCCTTTGAGTCCGAGCATGACGTCGGCGGAAAAATTTTCCCCCTTCAAGAGAGAGCAGGCATAGACAAAGTCGCGCGCGGTGTGGATGCGGCCGAGCTCGGCAAGTTGCTCGTCGATCGCCGTTTGCAATCCGATGGAATAGCGGTTGATCCCCGCCTTTTTATAGAGCGCGATCTTTTGCTCGCTCACCGTGCCGGGGTTCATCTCGATCGTGATCTCCGGCTTCTCCGAGAGGCGGAAGCACTTTCTGAGCTGTTGCATCGCGCCGTAAATATATTTCGGATCGACGACGGAGGGCGTTCCTCCGCCGAAATAGACGGTATCGAAGGTGTATTTTCCCAACCCTTTTCCGAGCAATTCCATCTCCTTGTAAAGGCACGCCATATACGCCTCGGAAAAGGCGAGACGGTCGGGAAAGGAGGTAAAATCGCAGTAAGTGCACTTGTGTTTGCAGAACGGAATGTGAAGATAAATACCCGGCATAAAAAACTATGTTCACGAATTTTGTTATTTCCGAACCCCCCCGCGGGGCAAAATGCGGGCAACAAAATTCCGTGAGCGGAGAACTGCTCCGTCTTTTCGTTCTCTTCGCCGCACGAGCGGATCGTCCTTACGGGCAACAAGCCGCATGCGGCAAATTGGGGCGCGCAGCGAAGAAGCGCGGTTCTTCTCGCGCAAGTAAAATTGAGACTATTTACCTGCTGTCCCTGAAATGGAGGTATCCGCGAAGCGGGTGGTTCCATCCCAGAGATATTTGTTCAGATCGACGTAGCCGCCGACGACTTCTACGCCCTCGGAGCGAAGGAGCGCGGCTTGCATGTCCGTGCCGCCGAAGGCAAACGCGGGCGCGAGCCGACCCTCGCGGTTGACGACCCTGTGGCAGGGCACGACGACGGGCGTGGGGTTGCGGTGAAGCGCGTTTCCGACCTGTCTGCTCGCTCGCGGGCGACCGATGGCGCGGGCGATCATGCCGTAGGTGACGACTTTCCCCCTCGGTACCGTCTTTAAGTATTCGTAAACGCTTTGGTCGAAATTGCTCATAGCGCTTTTTGCCGTCCTTTTGTGAAAGTAAACCTGCCGTATATGCCCCGCACGCCGTTCTGTTAAGACTGCGGCGACCCTTTCTAATTCGTCATTCCGCCCCGTGCGAAGTTCTGTTTCTCTAAGCACGGGGCAGGGGGACGCAATAGGACAAAGGACACCACCCCTCTACCCCCCCTCCTAAGGAGGGGGCAAGGAAGCACTGCGGCGACCCTTTCTAAATTCGTCATGTTGAACGTAAGTGAAACATCGCCTTGGCGTTAAGACTGCGGCGACCCTTCGACTTCGCTCAGGGTGACATAATGCCACCACCTCAGTCACCTTCGGTGACAGCTCCTCCTCAAAGGAGGAGCCAAGAGAACACTGCGGCGACCCTTCAACTTCGCTACTTCGGAGCTTTGCTCCTCGTGCCGCCCTTCGGCAACATAGAACGTGCGGGCGGGGCAGGGTGACAATTTAGTACCCCCTTCCCTACCCTCCCCCCAACGAGTTGGGGGGAGGCAAGAAAAGATGTTCCTTAATTACTGCGCGGAGCAGGGTTCCCCTGCGGTAGCGCACACAATTTGGCAAACACTTTTGCCTTCTTGCCCTTTGAAACGAACAAGAGGTTGAGTAAGTTAAGACAAGCAAGTAAATTTCCTCACGGAAAAAGATTGCGAAGCAAGATTTTTCGTGAACTAATCTTTGTTCGTCTTCAAGATCTGCATGAACACTTCGGAGGGGACGTCTACGGTGCCGATACGGCGCATCCGCTTTTTGCCCTCCTTCTGCTTTTCAAGGAGCTTCTTCTTGCGCGTGATGTCGCCGCCGTAGCACTTGGCAAGCACGTCTTTCCGCACCGCCTTTACCGTTTCGCGCGCGATGATCTTCCCGCCGATCGCCGCCTGTACGGGAATTTCAAACAGCTGCCGCGGGATCGCGTCCCGCAGGTTCTCGCAGAGCGTTCTCCCGCGCGGATACGCCCTTTCTTCATGCACGATGAGGGAGAGCGCGTCGCAAATTTCCCCGTTCAGAAGAATGTCCATGCGGACGAGCTTGCTCCGCTCATAGCCCACGAGCTCGTAGTCGAAACTCGCATAACCGCGGGTGCGGGATTTCAGCTCGTCGAAAAAGTCGTAGACGATCTCGTTGAGCGGCAGGCGGTATTCGAGCTTTACGCGGCGCGCGTCGAGATAGGTCATGTCCTTGAATACCCCGCGCTTGTCCTGGCAAAGCTCCATGATGGAGCCCAGATAATCGGGCGGGGAATAAATTTCCGCCTCCACGATGGGCTCTTCCATATAGTCGATCTCCGAAACGGGCGGGAGATGGGAGGGATTGTCGACATAAAAGCTCGTTCCGTCCGTCTTGTGGACGAGATAGGAGACGGAGGGCGCGGTCGTGATGATTTCGAGATTGAACTCCCGTTCGATGCGCTCCTGTATGATCTCCATGTGCAGAAGCCCCAAAAATCCGCAACGGAAGCCGAAGCCGAGCGCCACCGAATTATCGGGTTCGAAGATGAGGGAAGCGTCGTTGAGTTTCAGCTTCAAGATCGCCTCTTTGAGGTCGAGAAATTTACTGCCATCTAAGGGATAGATGCCGCAAAAGACGACGGGTTGCACCTTTTTGTAGCCGGGGAGCGGAGGCGTATCGGGCTTTTCGGCGGAGATGACCGTATCGCCCACGGCGACATCCTCAATACTTTTAATGCTCGCCGCGATGTAGCCGACTTCCCCCGCAAGCAGGCTCTCTTTGGGCTGTAAAAAGGGGGCGAACGCACCGACTTCGGTGACTTCGTACGTCTTTTCCGAAAGGCACGCCTTGATCTTGTCCCCCACCTTCACGCCGCCGTCCTTCAAGCGGACAAAGAGGATGACCCCCTTGTAGTTATCGTAATAGCTGTCGAAGATGAGCGCCTTCAAGGGCGCCTCGGTATCCCCTTCGGGAGGCGGGATCTGCTTTACGACCGCTTCCAAAATGTCGCGGATGTTGATGCCCTCCTTCGCCGAAACGCAGGGACAGCCCTCGCAATCGAGCCCGATGACTTCCTCGATCTCCTGCTTTGCCTCGTCGACGCGCGCCGACTGCAAGTCGATCTTGTTGATGACTGGGACGATTTCGAGGTCGTTTTCAAGGGCGAGATAGACGTTGGCGAGCGTCTGCGCCTCCACGCCCTGCGTGGCGTCCACGACGAGGAGCGCCCCCTCGCAGGCGGCGAGAGAGCGGGAGACTTCGTAAGTGAAGTCGACATGCCCCGGCGTGTCGATGAGGTTGAACTCGTACTCCTGCCCGTCGAGCGCGGTGTAGTACATGCGGACGGGCGCGAGCTTGATGGTAATGCCGCGCTCCCGCTCGATGTCCATGCTGTCGAGGAGCTGTTCCTCCATGTCCCGCTTACTCACCTGACCCGTGAGTTCCATGATGCGGTCGGCGATGGTGCTCTTGCCGTGGTCGATGTGGGCGATGATACAAAAATTGCGTAAATTCCGATTTGCCTTTGCCATAAATTTCCCGTTTGCGTTTTCTCCATTATACCTTTTTTGCGAAAATTTTGCAACCGATTGCATGGCACTCGTAAAAAATCGCCGCCTTCCGTGCGTTTTGCACGGAAGGCGGCGAAACGCGCGCCGTTACTTCCCCGCCGGAAAGGCTCAGAGCGCAACGTACCCCGCCCGCGCGACGAGGGTCTGCCCTTCCTCCGAGAGGATCCATTCGAGGAGACGGGCGGTGTTTTTTGAGCGATCCTTACGGGTGACGGCATAGAAATTCACCGTGAAGGGATATTCCCCCGAACGGATCTTTTCGGCTGTGGGCGAGATCCCGTCGATTTGCAGGAATTTCGCGTGCGGGTTGGGGCGCATCTCGCTTGCGAAAAAGCGGTAGGAATACCCCAAAACGGGCATGATCCCATCCCGCTTTGCCGAGATCTGGTCCATTAAACTGTTCGTCCCGACGAGACTGCGGTCGAAAGGACGGGGGGATAAGAGGGGCAGACCCGCTTTTTTCATAATAGATTGAATGCCCGACTGGCTCCCCGAACCTTCGGGACGCTGAAAGGCGACGATCTCTCCGCCCTCTTTCCAGCCGAGGGTCTGCCAAAGAGCGGTTTTCCCCGAATAAACGTTGTAAATTTGTTGGAGCGTGAGCCCGTTTACGGGATTTTCGTCGCCCACGAGAAAGACGAACGCTTCCTTGCCGATCGGGGTAATTTCGAGCTCCACGCCCGCATCCTTTGCGAGGCGGAGCTGGCTGTCGGCGGGATAGGAAGAGAAAAAGACGTCCCGCTCCCCCGCCACGAGACGCTTGAACGCCTCCACCGTGTTCGTGAACTGCACCGCGCCCTCTTTTGCGCACGCCGATTCGGGGTAGACCGCCTCGGCAAACGCGGAATAGACGGGATAGAGGGCGAGCGCGCCGTCCAGAACGGGCAACTGTTCTTCGATCTGCAAGGAAGCGGGCGCGTCGAGCCGCGCCGTTTTTGTGCCCGTGTAGGGGTCGTAATCGCTGAGCGGCGGGTCGCTCCCCTCCCGCGAATATTCCACTCTCCACCAACTTCCCGAAAGCGCCGTGGGATAGAGACAGGCGGAGAGGATGACGAGAGCGGCGAGGAAGAGGGTGAGCGGCGCAAACTGCCGCGAATGCTTCATCCAGAGCGCTCCCGAAAGTGCGCCGACGAATACGAGCGCAAAGAGCACGGGGAGCATGCCGACGATATTGTCGATTTCGGCAAACTGCGAGAAATATTCAAACCGCCAAAGCAAAAACACGGCGAGCGCGACCGCCCCCGCCGTGACCGAAATTTTGATAACGTACCATAAAATCGTAAACGTCTTGCTCTTCATATCACATAAATCTGATGACGGGCACACCGACGAGAAGAAGCCCGATGACGGCGAAAAAAGCGACAAGAGGAAAGAGCGCCGCAATGAGCGAGACGGCGAGCGTGCCGCGGTTTCCGCCGCTCATACAGGCGGCGACAACCCCCATGACCATTCCCGCGAGAATTGCAAGGATCACGATGCAGAAGAGCGCAAAGATATTGAAGCCGGAAAGATTCAAGGTGACAACCAAGCCCGCGCTGCCGGCTACGGAAAGAACAAGCGCGGTGATGGAGAGCGCTCTGCCGCCGCGCGCCACCGTATCTGAGGAACGCTCCTTTCTGCGGAAGAGGAAAACGCCCCAAAGGATCGCCGATACGAGCAGGGAGAGCGCAAAAAGGAGCAGAAAGAGGCCCTCGCCGTGTGAGGCGACGGACACCCCGAGCCAAATGCATGCCGAGAGCGCGGAAATACTTCCGAATACGATGAGGGCGATCTTCCCGCCCCTTTCCAAAGGTTGCAACGATTTCTTTTCCATCATGACCTCACATCCCGAAGATTGCCAAGGCGGTATAAGTGCCGCCGATAAAGCATCCGAAGATGGTAAACGGATTGACGATGGCAAGCACCGACAAAATAATTCCCGCCGTTTTGACTTTTTTGTGCAGACACAGCCCCGCGACCGCAAGCACCATGCCAAAAAGCACAAGCAAAAATCCCGCCATTTCGATCCAGACCAACAGATCGAGCGCATGATCAAGCAACGAAAAGAGCATTTGAAGGACGAAGGGCATTCCCCCCAGGACGGTGAAAAACAGCGCAAGAAGGGGGATGAAGAGCCGCCTGAGCTTTTGCGGGAAAGTTTCCCGCGAAGTTTCGCTTTCTTCCATGAAAATACTCTACCATAAAAAGCATTTTTTGTCAAGAGGCGGGGAAAAATCATTGCGCTTTTGCGCTCTTTCTGTTACAATATTTCCATGAAAACTTTTTTGAAAACGCTCCCCGTCGCGCACAGGGGGCTTCACGACGAAACAAAACCCGAAAATTCCCTTGCCGCCTTCGAAGCCGCGATGATGGCGGGCTACGCCATCGAGACGGACGTCCACTTCACCAAAGACGGGGAGATCGCCGTCTTTCACGACGATAATTTGGAGCGCATGACGGGGGATAAGCGCAACGTTGCAGACTGTACCATGGAAGAGCTCAAACAGCTCCGCCTTTCGGGCACCGAAGAGCGCATCCCCACCTTCGGCGAATTCCTTACGGCGGTCGGCGGAAGGGTCCCCCTTCTCATCGAGATCAAAAACATGAAGGGGGTCGCGGGAAAACGGATCGCGGGCGCCATTGCGGGCACGATCGACCGCCTGCACTATACGGGGGAATATGCTATACAGTCCTTCAACCCGTTTTTTGCGAAGGCGTATAAAAAATTGCGCCCCGAAATCCCCTGCGGGATCCTTGCGCAGGCGAAGATGTCGGAAAAGGGAGATCCCCTCTCCTGGAAGATCAAGGCGCACTTCCTCGCGCGGCTGAAATTCAACTTCATTGTAAAGCCCGACTTCGTGAGCTACGGTTTTTGGCAGTTGCCGCAAAAGTGCGTAACGAAATTCAAGGGCGCAAAACTCGCTTGGACGGTGCGCTCGCGGGAAGAGGAAGCGCAGGCGCGGAAATATGTCGATAACGTCATCTTCGAAAACTACACGGCGGAAAAATGAGCGGGAAGAAAAGGACACCACCTCAGTCACTTCGTGACAGCTCCTCCTAAGGAGGCGCCAAGAAAGCAGGGTGACATTAGAACAAAGGACACCACCCCCCTACCCCCCTCCTTAGGAGGGGGCAAGAAAGAGGTACCCCCCTCCCCTACCCCTCCCCCGCGCGAATGCGCGGGGGAGGGCAAGAAAAAGCAAAAGACGCGGGACTTTTATAAATAAGCGAAAGATAGTTCCGATTTTTCCTTTCCTGCCCGAATTTGGGCATTTTTTTCTGCGATTTTTTCGGAGATTTCGCCCAAAGACTCTTGAAAAATATTTCGGGCTATGATATAATACACACGATAACGCGCGCGCGCCGAATTTTTTCATGCCCATCGGCATCGGCGGCGCTCATGAAGATTACAGGAGGTTAAGGAATGGAACATTGTGCAGCGTGCGGGACGCCCGAACAAGCGGCAGCTTTGAAGGCAGTCATCGAAGAATCGCGCTCGACACCGGGATGTTTGATGCACATTCTCCAAGAGGCGCAGGGGATCTACGGATTCCTGCCCATCGGGGTGCAAAAGACGATCGCGGAAGGCTTGGGGATCTCCCTCTCGGAGGTGTACGGCGTCGTCACCTTCTATTCGCAGTTCTCTTTGAAACCGAAGGGAAAACATCGCATCAGTATGTGCCTCGGCACCGCTTGCTATGTAAAGGGCGCCGATAAGGTGCTCGAAGCGATCGAGCAGGAGATCGGCATAAAATGCGGCGAATGCACCGAGGACGGGCTGTTTTCCATCGACAGCTGCCGTTGCGTCGGCGCGTGCGGTCTTGCGCCCGTGATGATGGTGGGCGAAGAAGTTTACGGGCGGCTTACCCCCGAAAAGGCGAAAGCCATTCTCGAAGAATACAAGAAGGAGGAAGCGTAAATGACCATTCAGGAATTAGACGCGATCCGCAAAAAGAAACATGAACTCATCGAAGTCCGCCGCACCGAAAAAGATCAGAGCGAGCAGGTCCGTAAGATCATCAAAGAGCAGGGAGACAAACTCGCCGAGCTCACGGGCTACCGCAAACAGGTGCTTGTGTGCGGCGGTACGGGCTGTACCTCCTCGCACTCCGCAAAAGTCATCGCCCAGCTCGAAGAATCCTTCCAAGAGCTCGGCATCGACGACGTGCTCATCGTAAAGACGGGTTGCTTCGGTCTCTGCGCGCTCGGTCCCATCATGATCGTCTATCCGGAGGGCGCGTTCTATTCGCAGATGACCCCCGAACACGCCAAGACGGTTGCCGAAAAGCACCTCGTCAAGGGCGGCGAGATCGTAAAAGAGCTCCTCTATAAGGGCACCGTCCACGAGGACGGCTCCATTATTCCTTTTGCCGAAACTCCTTTCTATAAAAAGCAGATGCGTATCGCGCTCAGAAACTGCGGCGTGATCGCGGCGGAGGACATTGAAGAGGCGATCGCGGCGGGCGACTATCAGGCGATCGAAAAGGTGCTCACCACCATGACCCCCGACGACGTCATCAAGGAAGTGCTCGACTCCGGGCTCCGCGGCAGAGGCGGCGCGGGCTTCCCCACCGGCAGAAAGTGGATGTTCGCGAAGGCTTCGAAGGGTGATATCAAATACGTTTGCTGTAACGCCGACGAGGGCGACCCCGGCGCGTTCATGGACCGTTCCGTTCTCGAAGGCGACCCTCACTGCGTTCTCGAAGCGATGACGATCGCGGGCTATGCGATCGGCGCGCATCAGGGCTATATCTATGTGCGTGCGGAATATCCCATCGCCGTGGAGCGCTTGAAGATCGCGATCAAGCAGGCGCACGAATACGGTCTGCTCGGCAAGAATATCTTAGGGCTCGGCTTTGATTTCGACATCGAGATCAGGCTCGGCGCGGGCGCGTTCGTCTGCGGCGAAGAGACGGCGCTCATGACCTCGATCGAAGGTCACCGCGGCGAACCCCGTCCCCGTCCTCCTTTCCCCGCCGTAAAGGGGCTCTTTGAAAAACCCACCATTCTGAACAACGTGGAAACATGGGCGAACATCAACCCCATCATCATGAAGGGGGCGAAGTGGTA
>CANRNP010000023.1 GCA_947632015.1 uncultured Clostridia bacterium
GGCGCGGACTATGTGGGCGCGACGGTGACGCCCGTTCCGCCGACGGTGACGGGCTTTGCGCGGACGGACGCGCCCGCGGGGGAAACTCCCGTGACGACCCTCACCCTCGACGCAGACGCGGCGCGCAACGTCTTTCGCTTCTATTACGACCGCATGACCTATTCGGTCGTCTATTCTTCGAATCTTCCCGCCGGGCTCGTGAGCGGCAACACGCTTGCGGGCAGTGCGGTCTATGAGGGTACGGTGACCGTTGCGGCGAACAGATTCCGCGCAAACGGCTACCGCTTCATCGGTTGGAGCACCTCTTCCACGGACGGCAAGGTTGCATATCGCGAAGGAGACCTCGTGACGATGACGGGGGACTTGCTCCTGTACGCGGTATGGGAGGTCGGCTATTTCGACCGTTTCGGCAGTAACGACGTGATCTTCTTCCCCTCCGAGGACCCGCAGAAGGCGATCCTTTCCCGCGGGGAAAAGGAGTTCGAAGGGGTGCGTAACGGCAACAACTTCGTGTTTGAGATCTCCGCGGAAAGAAAACTCGAAGGCACGGTGTTCAACGGGATGTTCTCCTATAAGAGAGCCGAAATTGCGGGCGAGTACGTTCTCTACGACAGTTACGCCGACCCGAAATACGACGGGCGCTACGATGAGAAGCGCTTCGACGATTCGGTGAAGCTCGTCATCGACGAATACCTCAACGCCGTCTACACAAAGAACGGGCACACCTGCAACGGCGTGATCGAACACGACGAGTTCAACGGCGACTACCGCTTTACGAGCGCGGACGAGAGCTTCAACTGTCTGTTCAGCGAAACGGAAAGCACGACCTACCCGCGCGTCTTTTCCTTCGGCGGCGACGAGGCGGACGTCTATCTCGACTGGTGGTTCATCGGCAATACGTCGCTCGGCTTTTCCAACGGGCATGTGCTCATCCTCGACGGCTACGGCACGGCGATCCTGCAATATCCCGCGGGAGGGCTCGTATTGCCGTTCGAGGGCAGTTATTATATCATGGGGGAATACAACGTCGGCGGGTATTCCCTGAAAAAGATCTATTGCGACGTGTATGACGGCATGGGCATCCTCGGAAGCGACGAGGGGACCTACGGAAACTATATCTACACCTTCCCGCTCAGCGAATTTATCGCCTCGGAGGACATGGGGGAATATTCGGGCTATGTCATCGCGGAAGAACTGCACCGCGGCGAATTCCGTGCGGACGACGGCTCGACGCTCACCCTCGACGGATTCGGCATCTTCCCCGACAGCGCGGTCTATACCGATCCCGCGGGGCAAGTCGTCTACCAAAGCACTTACACCGTTGAGAGCGACTATATGACGGGCAGGGTGATCACGGCGGAACACGACGGCGCCACCGATATTTTCCGCCTCGACGCCGCGGCGCATTCCTTTGAGAAGCTGGAAACGGCGACCGCCAAGAAATACCGCGAATACCGCCTTGTAAACAGCATGCTCGATTTCCCGCTCGTCGTCATCTACGAGGAGAAGAGCGGGGACGGCTTCAAGACGGAGCTGTATATGACCGAGGATGACGGGCGCACCGTCGTTCTTGCCGCGGACGGCTATTCTTCCGCGGAGTCGCTCGGCGGGAATTTCACCCTCTACCGCTTTACCCGCACGCAGCTTCACAACAATTATATCGACGCCGAAATTCCGCAGACGCTGGAATTTTACACGACGCAGGTGATCAGCGCCGAGGCGCTCGACGAAGTTTCCGTCTATTGCATCACCAAGTATAACGACGAAGCCTACTACCGCGAGATCGAGGTGGAGGGGCTCGGCACCCTCTGGGCGAACGACTACGTGACGCTTACGGGGCTCGGCTCCCTGCTGTTCGGAAACGGTTCGGTGATCGAGGGCGGGTTCTCGGAGACGCAAAACAAATATTTCAACGGGACGTACGGCACCTTTATCTACGGCGACGGCGTGAACACCTATACGGTGCGGTTCGATATTACGCCGGGCGAGCAAGAGGATGAATGGATCGGTACGATCATCGAGGACGTGGAAACGGAGCTCTACTTCTACTACTTCGACCCCTCCATAAACAGGGGAAGTTATGTGATCGACCTCGTGCTCGGCGCGAACGGCGCGGCAAGCTGGAACGACGATCACAGCTACGGACAGTGGCAGACGGGGACGTATGCCGCAACGGGCTACACCGTGTTCGGCGAAGAGATCTATACCCTCACCGTAGGCGGCGCGAAATTGTTCGAGTTCATCATTTACGATTCCGTTAACCCCGACGGCAGCACGACGCCCATCTACTTCATCCGCAACGAAGAGTTCGAAGGGACGTATTCGGGGCAGGACGGAAGCACCCTCGTTTTGGACGGCTTCTGCTTCGCCTCCTATTCGGCGAAGGGAAGTTCGCAGGAGGGGACTTACGACATAGACTCCGACGGGCTCGCCGTCTACTTCACCCCCGACGGCGGACAAGGCAGATTTTTCGAACTGAACGGTCGTACCATCGTCGCGCTCGATGCAGCGTACGGCGAATGGTACCTCATCGACCGCAACTATCAGATCATCAACAACTCCACGATCTTCTTCGACGGTAAGGGCAAGGTGACGATCACCTCGGCGTCGGGCTCGCAGAACTACGGGTTTTACACCGTCGAGGCGGAAGGGGAACAGCTCGAATGCAAGGTAACCGCAAACCTCGGCGGCAAATACATCATGGCAGAGTATAACGTCTGCCTTGAATATTTCGAGAATTCGGGAATGTACGCCTGCATCGTGTACGATAAAAATACGATGGGGGTGTTCATCGACGAGAACTGGAACGTTTTGCGGCTCGACGGCTACGGCAACGGCACCCTCTACACGGCGGACCGCGGCATGGCGGGCACGGGCTACTATTATGTGGTAGACGAAGAGATGAACTTTCTCGACTTCACCTTCCTCAGCGATTCTCCCTCCTACGGTTCGGACGCCTTCCTCGTGCTCGACCCCGAAAAAGGGACCTTCTCCATACAGGACTATTCCGATTACGGGATCGTGTATCTCTCCGCCCAAATGGACTATATCGTGTTCGGGACGGACGGCGGGATCCGGATCGGCAATTCGGATGGCTTCTACTTCGTGCAAGAAGATGCGATCCTCGCATACCTCTATAACTATGAGACGGAGAGCTACCGCAAGGTGACGATGCCGCTCATTCCTTCGGGCGGGAATTATACCTATAACGAAACCGTTTATTCCCGCTGGGCGGGCGGAGAACTCTCGATCGGCGGCAAGGTGCAACTGCTCGATAAGTCGGGCGAAGCGATGGAAGGGCGGGAGCCGCTCGATGTCACGCTGTCGTTCGGGCTTGTGCTCGGCGCGAATATCAACCTCGACGCGACGGTCACGATCGACGGGCAAAAGTACGAAGGGTTTAAGCTGAACTTCTATACCGACGGCGAGCTCGCTCCCCGCATCACCTATAATACCCTCGATTACCCCGTTACCTTCTCCTATCACCCCGATGGCGCGAGTTCGTGCACCATTTCCGCGGGGTTCACCTCGGCGACCTACCAGGATTACTACGCCAACTACAACGAGGAGAAGCACACAGGCGGCAAGCTCACGAAGGAGTGGATCGGCTTCGGCCCCAAGATCATCGAAGAGCCCAAATACAGCGGCGCGTTCTACTATCTGTACGACGCGGTGAATTTCTCCGAGCCGATCGTCTTTACCGACTTCGAGAACAAAAACGTCGTGATCAACGGCTACCGCGCGGGGCTCGGCGACGAGCGCGAGATCGTCTTTCGGTTCAAGAATGTAGACTATGCGATCGACTTCTTCGAGTATTACGACAACGATTCTTTGGACGGGAGCCCCAAATACTCCCTCTACTCCTTCTACCGCTACGAGGAGCATACCGCCAACAACGGTTACAAAGTGGGCGTGAAGTATGTGCTCTTCACCAACGTTGCGAACACGCCCGGCTTCGGGCGCGATGAGGATATCGGCAAGCCGCTCGGCGCGACCCTCTTCAAAGAGGACGGCAACGCGGTCGTCACCTTCGATACGAACATCACCGTCGGCACGCAGGACGTCTGGATGGTGGAATATGACGCTGAAAAGAAAGCCGCGGGGCAGGGCTATTATATCGACTTCACCGTGGACGACGAGGGAAAGGTTACGAAAGTAGAAGTCACCCTCCACAAGTTCTGGCAGACGATCACCGCCGCGCGCGACTTCATGGCGGATGTATTCCTCGATGAAAACAATGACGTAGCGTATGTGCTCTCCGTGGCTTACCTCGATTATTCGGGCGCGTTCGCGTGGATGGACGGCACGAGCGATCTTGTCCACGATCCCGATAGCGGCGTATGGACGTTTACGGGGTGCATGGGCGGGGACCCGATCGAAGTCACCTTGCAGTTCATCCGCGGGAAAGATAACCCCGAAACGGGCAATCCGACGTTCACCTTTAAGGCGATCGTGTAAGGAAAAAGAGCAAAAAAATCCCGCGCAAAGGGTGTATTCCAAAGCGAATGAAAAAATGTTCATTTTATTCCACGGAATCACCTTTCAGCGGGTCATAAAAACAGTGAAGAAACGGCGCCCCTTTGCGGGGCGCCGTTTGACGTTTACAATTCGCTGATTCCCAAGAGATAGTCCGCGGAAACATGAAAAAAACTGTGAAGAGCCACAATGTAGCTCGCCTTTGGTTCATTGATCCCGCGCTCCCAATAATCGATTGCCTTTTGGCTGACGCCGATCTCCTTTGCGAGCGCCGCCTGCGATAGCTTTTTTTCGGTTCGAAGTTCTTTAATCCGTTTCCCTATCATTATCATATTATTTTAGAAACTTTCTTCTAAATTATAGAATTTTTCTTCTTAAAACAGTTGACAAAGAAGAAATCTTCTTGTATAATCAAGGATGTAAAAATTACAAAGGAGGTTTCAAATGTCAAAGAAAGGAAAGCTGAAAGTGAAGAGCAGGAGATACACGTTCGGCAGCCAGATCTTAAAGTTTGAGAAGAAGTGTTTCGACTGGGTGAGCGCAGGTTCCGTTGTCACCGACGTGGATGATGGGTACGAAGTGACGGATACAAAAATTCGCCATAACCATCACATTGTGAAACGCATTTATTTCAGACGTCCTTACGAATATTCGAAAAATTTCTTGTTTTCGTTGACGGAATTTTTGAGCAATATCGTATCGTTCTTCCGCGTGCTCGCGCTGAATCTGCTGATCCTTGCCGTAATCGGCGCGATCGTTCTGATGGTTGTCGCGTCGGATCAGATCAACATAGGAATGATCATCGGCATTTTTGCGGGCGTATATGGCGGACTGATCGCGCTCTCTTTCATTTTCGCGGGACTTGGCTATTTATGGCGAAAAGTCTTTCAGCTCAGAGAAAAGACCGACAAGAAGTTAGTCGAAAACGGCTATGTCGCTTGGTCCGACTATGAGGACGATGACTCAACGCAGTACGACTATGCATGATTACAAGAAGTTTACGGACGGCAACAGCGCGTTGCCGTCCGTGATATAATGAAAACATTTCAGAGAAGAGCCCCCCGCAGGCACGGCCTGCGGGGGGGCTCTTCTACAAAAAAAAACAGACGGTTGACCGTCTGTTTTTTAGATCGTCCGATCGCGTTATGCTTTACGGAGATTGCTGTAAGTGGTTCCGCCGAGGGTCACCGCGATCGCGGTGATGGGGTCGGTGTCCCAAGTGTATTGCCGCTCGATCTTGCCCGTCAAACCGTCGTCCGTCTTGAAGGAGATGATCATGTTCGCTTCGTCGTAGCCGGTGATGGTGAACGTCTTGTCTGCGCCCGCGCCCGTCGTCCAGACGATCGAGTTTTCCGTGATCGTGATCTCCTGCGAAGGAGTTTTCGCGCCGAAGTCTGTCAACTTCCACGTGCCGACCCACTTTTGAGGCAGAGTTCCCGTCCAGGCTTCCGCATCGCCGCCCGCCTGCTTGGCGGTAAAGGTGTAAACGGTCTCGTTCGGGGCGGTGAACGTAAGCGTTTTTCCGGCGCGGTCGTAAACGAGGTTCAATTTCTCGCTCGAAGTGGTAAAGGTGATGGTATAGCCGCTCTCCGTCTGTTCCACTTTGGAGACGCTTCCGTTATAATCTTTGTAGGTAATCCCCGCAATATCGGTACGGAGCTTCACTTCGTCGGCGGTAAGCGTGATCGTGTTCTTCGCGTTCTTCTCGTCTACCCATTCGATTTCGAGGATCTCCTGCGGAATATTCGCGTCCTCGATGACGCCGCCTTCCGCGATCTGGAAGCTGATCGTCTTAAACGAGTTGCCGTCGGAGGAAGCGTCGGTATAATAGAGCACATATACATGTTCCGCCGTCACTTCGAACACGGCCTCTTTGAGTTTTTCGCTCGTGCTCCAGTATACGATGTCCTTTTCCGCCGTGGAATCGGTGAGGATGATGCAGAGGTGGTCGATCGTTGTGGTGAGGGTATAGACCTTCGTCTCGGTGGCGGTAAACGTCCAGTAATATTCGCCCTTAGAAAGGCGGTCGCTCCACGATTTTACGAGTTCGCTCTGCTGCATCACCTTCGGGTTCTCCTCGGTGCCGTAAACGGTTTCGGGGATCTGTCCGGGGTGATAGAGGGTAACGCTGACAGTCTCGTCGCTTTCGTCGAAGGTGAAGAGCATGGAGCTCTCGTAGCCGCCCGCCTGCGTTTTGCCGATCGAGATGTTGCAATCCTTGCCTTCCCAGACGAAGTTATACCCGCCGTTGAAGGGCGCAAGGGTGAGGCTCGATGTCGATTTGCCGTTTACCGAAATGCTGGATGCGGTGATCTCCAAGGTGTAGGAGGGGGTCTCCTTGTCTACCCAGCTTCCCTGATAGGCGGAGATGATCGAAAACTCCTCTTCGGTGAAGGTGAGAACGAGGTCGCCGCCCTCGCCCGACGCGCTGTTATCGGTCAGTTGGAAGATATAGGTGGTTCCCTCCGTAAAGGGGAAGGAATACTTCTGGTTCGCGGTATTCCAAGCCGCTACGGGGTGTACGCGGTTGCCTTCCGCATAGATGATGAGGTTGAGGTCGTCATATTTCGCGCCGTTTAAGGTGTAGGAGAGGGAATAGATCGCGTCCTTTTTGGCGGTGTAGGAGTAAAAGACGCTCGGCTGGCTCGCTTCGGTGCCCGCGGGAAGCGCAACATTGAGGTTGCCTTCGAGGCTGTCCCAAACGATGGGATTTTCCGCGGTCGTTCCCGCGACCACAGGCTGCTGTTTAACGGTAAACAGTAAGAGATTCGATCCACTGAGTTCGCCCGTAATGGGGTCGTAAGTCCAAGTAGAAGAGAGAGGATAGTCGTACATCGTTACTGTTACCTTTAAGATATGGGTCGATTCGTTGTAGCCGTCGATCGTGCCATCGTAAACCTCAGGGTCGCCGGTTCCTTTTTGCGTATAAGTAAAGCTTTTGCCGTTGAATACGATCGTAACCGTCATGTTTCCCGCGGTTCCCGTCCAGGTCCCGCTGAAAATGCTCGTATCGCCGTCGTCGCCGCCCGTTTCTGCCTTTCTTGTGAACGTGAGGTCGATAGAGTCGTTATATTTATGAGTGATCGTATCGCTGTCCGCATGGTAGGTGAAGATATAATCCTCGCCGTCATGGACGGTGATCTCTCCCGTCGCCGCGTTATAGGCGGTCACCGTGCCGTTGATTTTTTCGCTCCCCATTAAGGAAAGGACAAAGTTCTTGCCGGTGATCGTCAGATCGTAATTGATAATGCCTTCCATATACTCCCAAGTGCCGTCGAGCCCTTCGGGAAGGGTAACGTCGCCCGTCTCGCCGCCGTGGTCGTCGTCGCCGTCATCGCCGCCGTCGCCGCCGCTCCCTTCTTTGGTAAGGGTAACGAAGAAAGTTTCATCTTCTCTCAATGTAGAAGCGTTGGGATTATACACAAAGGAAACGGTAACTTCTTCACCTTCATAGTCGTCCAAAACCACGGTGAGCGTTTTTGTATCGGCGTCGTAGCCGACAATGGTACCTGTGCTGATCTCATCGCCAAAGTCGGCATCGGAAAGGGTCACTTTCGTCCCGGTGATCGTGAGCGAATAGTTGATGAAAGCATCGTCGTCGTATCCCGTCCAAACGCCTTCAAGCCCTTCGGGAAGGGTGAAGGAAGGCGCTTCGCCGCCCTGTTTTTTGAGGGTGACGGGGAAGATCATTTCTTCGCCGGTAGCGGCGAGGGTCATCGCTTCGGGATCAAAGACGAAATAAACGCTCTGCATGCCCATAGACATCGCGGAGAAATCCAACGTGAGCGTAAGCGTTTTGCTCGCTTCGTCGTATTTGGTCGCCATGCCCGTAAAGGTCATTTCGCTGACTCCGCCCTCGTCGGCAACGAAGGTCACATTCACTCCGTCGAAGGTGAGGGAGTAAACCATATCGAACTCGTCCGTGCCCTTCCAAACGCCGTCGATCCCTGCGGGAAGTTCAACGGAAGAAGAACTGCCCTGCTTTTTGAGGGTGACGCCATTCACTTTATCGGTGAGCGTGTGCGCCTGTGCGTCGTAGAAGAGTTCAAAAGACATCGTGCCGCCCTCCATGCTAAGCGATTGCAAAGAGAGGGTGAGTTTGCCCGTCGCGGCGTCGTAGGCGGTCACCGTGCCGCTCGTCACCCAGTAGGTGACGTTGAGCCCGTCGAAGGTGAGAACAAACGGTTCGCCGTCCTCATCTTCGCCCGACCAAACTCCCGTAAGTTCTTCGGGAAGGGTTACGGAAGAAGAGCCGCCCTGCTTGGTGAAGGTGATGGTGTAGCCCTCCCAATAGTATTCGATCGTTCCTTCTTTATAAGTAAGGGTCTCTTCGCCGTCGTCCGTCGTTACGGTGATGTTGCCCGTCTGCGGGTCGTAAGCGGTCGCCGTGCCCGTAAAGGCGGGCTCTCCAAAGACAGAAGATACCGTAAAGGTCGTGCCGCTGACGGTGAGGGTATAGCCGCCCTCTTCGTCATCGTCTATGCCGTTCCAAGTGCCGTCGAGCCCTGCGGGAAGTTCAACAGAGGGAGCGCCGCCCTGCTTGGTGAAGGTAACGGTATTTCCGCCCACCGTCCACGTGATCTCGTTGGTTTTGAAGAAGAGGGTCCTGCTGCCGCCGTCGTCGAGTTCGATCTCGATCATTCCCGTTTCGGCGTTGTAAGAGGTCACCGTGCCTTGATCGGTCATTTGGGCGAAGCCGTAATCGGTCTCCCAAGTGACCTTGTCGCCGTTGAAGGTGAGGGTGTAGGTGGCTTCTTCCTCCTCGTCGTAGCCCGTCCAAGCGCCGTCGAGCCCGTCGGGAAGGGTAACGGAGGGGGTGGAGCCGCCCTTCGTGAACGGCACCTCGGTGTAATCGCCGTCGCCTTCATCAAGATAAAGGGTAAGCGCGCCGTCCTCAAAGACGAAGTTGTATTCGGTGTCGTCCTCCATCGTAACGGTGAGTTCGCCCGATTCCGCGTCATAAGCGGTAACGGTGCCGTAGGTTTCCGCGCCGTCGAAGGACTTCATCTTCACGGACGTGCCCGTAAAGGTGACTTCGATCGCTGTCTCGCCGTCGCCCGCCGTCCAAACGCCGTCGAGCCCTGCGGGAACGGTCACGTCGCCGCCGACGTCGCCGCCCGCATCCTTGGAGAGGGTGGAGAGGACATAAAAGCCTTCGTAATAGTCTTTGCCCGTGCCGGGGGATTCGAGATTGACAAGAACGAGCGCGTCTCCGTTAAACACAAGACCGTAATGATAGACGGTTTCCTGTCCCAACAGGGAGGATTCGGTGTAGTCGAACTTCAAGATCCCGTTCTCGACGCCGACGATCGTTGTATCATAGGAATCATCATTCTCGAAATAGGTGACGGAATCTTCCGTAACGATAACTTTGTATTGATCTGCCGCCCAGGTGCCGAGATAGGGGGTGAGATCGGGCGTGTTGTCTACCGCGAACGTCCAGGTGAGTTCTTCGCCCTCGGTATATTCCGCATTATCAACGTCCGCCGTCGCCTTGATCGTGTAAGCGGTGTTTGCGGTGAGCTCGAACTTCTTTTTCATGCGGTTGTCGCCGTTGATGTTATCGAGAACGGTTTTTCCCGTTTCCGTTTCCCAGATCGAAAGACGAAGGTTGTCTTTCTCCGTCGTAAAGAGATATTTTTCGTTCTCCGCGGGGGTGTAGGAATACCAGCAAGCGGTATATTCCACATATTGCGGTGCGTCCCAAACCGATCCGCTAAGGTCTACTTTCGCGGGCGTAAAGGTATAATCGCCGGCAAGCTTCGTCAAAACGATGGGATTATCTTCCGAATCGCCGGGTTCGTTTGCCTTCGGCGTGAGCGCGATCGTCGCCGAGGGCGCGTCCTTCGTGAGGGTGACCTCGTCGTACTCGAAGTCTTTGAGCATCTGCGCGTCGCCGTCGGAGAGGACGACCGTGTAAGTGCCCGCTTCGAGAGTAAAGGTCGCAACGCCGTTTGTCAACGGAGCGGGGTCCGCCGCGAGAGGTCCGTCCTCGGTATGGAGCTCAACGGTGAGCAGAGAAAGGATCGAGGGCACCTCCGTGCAAGTCACGGTAACGGTGTATTCGATCTTCTCATCGGTCGGTCCTGCGGGCGTTTTCGCCGTGAGCGCGATCGTCGCCGAGGGCGCGTCCTTCGTCACGGTCGTCGCGGGATAGGTGTAATCCTTCAAGACCTCGCCCGTGAGCTCCACCGTGTAGGTGTCGGGCGCGAGCTCGAACGACGCCTTTCCGCCCGAAAGCTTTTTGGCGTCCGAAGCGGTCCCGCCCGCCGACGTCAGCTTCGCTTCGATCGTGTCGAGCTGGGCAGACGTCAGATCGCCGCAAGTTACGGTGATCTCGTACGTTACGTTCTCGTTTGCGGGTTTGTCGCCGCAGGCGACCGCCATCGTCAGCGCGCCGAGCGTAAGGCAAAGCGCAAGCGCCGCAAGCAAGATCTTTTTGAATAACCTTGTCATAGTTACCTCCTGTTATTCTTTCGACAAATTATTCGTTTTATCTCTTAGATTATATCATAATATACGCCGAGAAGCAAATCTTTTACACACGTTTATTCATAAGAAATACTAATAATTCTTTCCATTTTTATAAATATACAGAAATTAACAGGGCATAATTGTATAAAATTTACAGTTTCTGCTCAAATAGACCAAATTGTGTTTTACTCAAAAAATTAAGCGGAACTTTTTCCCGCGCAAAGGGCGCGTTTCCTCCGCGCCTTTCCTCCGCGTGCTTTTCCGCCGAACATGCGGCGGGCAAAGCGCATAGCATGGTAAAATGAAGATCTTTCTCACGAAAAAGAGCTATTTTACCTTCCGCGGAACGGGCGGCGGCGAGCTCGGCCTGCTCGGCAAAAGCGCGTATGAACTCATGAAGGAACGGCTGTGCGCAAGGGATGAGGCGGAGTTTGCGGGCGAAGGCGTTGTGCTCGACCCCGTGTTTCCCTTCCTCACGCGGGAGCGGCTGTTCTCCTATCTCGAAGAGCGGGAGGGGAGCTACCGCTTTGCAGGCGGGTTTGTGATGCGGGCGGGCGCGCCGATGTCGGAAGTCCGCCGCGCGGGCGCGGGCGGTCTGGGACATGCGCTCTTCTCTTTGGAAGATCTTCCCGCCGTCCTTTCGGAGGCGGCGCGGGAGAGCGCGGCGCTGCACCGTTCGCGCGGGGCGCTCGTCGAGGAGGGCGCGGAGGTGGACTATACCGCCGTTTTGGGGGAAGGCGCGGTCGTGCGGAGGGGTTCGCGCGTGCGCGGGCATTGCACGGTCGGCGCGAACGCGGAGATTGTCGGCTCCGACTTGCAGGATTGCGAGGTGGGCGAGGGCACAACGGTGAAGTACAGCGTGCTCGTCGGGGCGAAGGTGGGGAAAAACTGCTCGGTGGGTCCCTTCGCCTATCTTCGCGCGGGGAGCGAGATCGGGGACGGCTGCCGCGTCGGCGATTTCGTCGAAGTCAAAAACGCAAAGATCGGGCGGGCGACGAAGGTCTCCCACCTCGCCTATGTGGGCGACGCGGACGTGGGCGAGAAGGTCAACGTCGGGTGCGGCGCGGTGTTCGTCAATTACGACGGCAGAAAAAAATCCCGCACGGTGGTGGGGAACGGCTGTTTCATCGGCAGTAACTGCAATCTCGTCGCCCCGCTCCGCCTCGGCGACGGCGCCTTTCTCGCCGCCGGCTCCACCCTCACGCAAGATCTGGCGGAAGGCGACTTCTGCGTCGCCCGCGCCCGCGAAGTCGTAAAGCCGTCCCGCGGGAAACGGTATTACGACCCGCAATAACGGCGAACAACGGCGATTTGCTGCGGAGAACGGGCGGAGAAAGGCAATCGCGGCGCGAACAACGGCGGGAAACGGTGCCTTTCACCCCGTTTTGCCCTTCGTCATACAATGGCTGAGAGGAGGCTCTATGGGAAAATATTTCGGTACGGACGGCTTCCGCGGTCGCGCGAACGAGACGCTGACCGCCGCGCACGCCTTTAAGGTCGGGCGGATCCTCGGCAGCCGCTTCGGGAAAGAGGGGGAGCGGGCGAAGATCGTCGTCGGCAAGGATACCCGCCGCTCTTCCTATATGCTGGAATACGCGCTCGCTTCGGGGATCGTCGCTTCGGGCGCGGACGCCTATCTTCTGCACGTCACCACAACGCCCTCGGTGTCGTATGTGGTCAAGTCGGAGGGGTTCGACTGCGGGGTGATGATCTCCGCCAGCCATAATCCCTACGATGACAACGGCTTAAAGCTCATTTCGCGGACGGGCGAAAAGATGGACGACGAACTTTTGCAATGCGTCGAGCAGTATCTTGACGGCGAGTTCGCCCTGCCGCTTGCCACCGGGAGCGCGATCGGGAGAACGGTAGACTTCACCGCGGGCAGAAACCGCTATCTCGGCTACTTGCTCTCCCTGCCGCGCACCTCTTTCCGCGGCATGCGCGTGGGGCTGGATTGCGCCAACGGAAGCGCGTGGGCGATCTCCAAAGCGGTGTTCGACGCGCTTGGCGCGGACGTCTGCCTCACGGGCGCCGAGCCCGACGGCACGAACATCAACCTCGGATGCGGTTCCACCCATCCCGAACGGTTGCAGGCGCTCGTCAGAGAGAAGAAGCTCGACGCGGGATTTGCCTTCGACGGCGACGCCGACCGCTGTATCTGCGTCGACGAACGCGGGGAGATCGTGGACGGCGACGGCATTCTCTATCTCTCCGCCAAGCGCATGAAGGAGAAGGGCGAACTCGAACAAAACGGCGTATCGGTGACGGTGATGAGCAATTCGGGGCTCGTAAGATCGCTTGCCCGCGAGGGGATCTTCTGCGCCGTAACGCCCGTGGGGGACCGCTTCGTCTACGAAGAGATGCTTGCAAGGGGCTTTTCGCTCGGCGGCGAACAGTCGGGGCATATCATCTTCCGCAAATACGCCTCCACGGGGGACGGCGTGCTCACTTCGCTCATGGTGATGGAGACGATGCTCGGCGCGAAATGCCCGCTCTCCGTGCTCACCGAGGGGCTCGCCCTTCTTCCGCAAAAGACGAAGAGCGTGCGGGTGCGGGATAAAGCGGTCGTCGGCGGCGCGCGGGTGCGGGAGGCGGTCGCCGCCGCGCAGGAGCTCCTCAAAGAGGGAAGGCTGCTTTTGCGCCCTTCGGGAACGGAGCCCGTCGTGCGCATTCTGGCGGAGGGAAATGCCTGCCTGGACGAGGCGATCGCGCTCGTCCAGTGCGCGGTCGAAAAGGAGGGCGGCGTATGTGCGGGATCATAGGTTACGCGGGGCGGGAACAGGCGGCGCCCAAACTCGTGGAGGGCTTAAAACGGCTCGAATACCGCGGTTACGACTCGGCGGGGATTGCCGTTTTGCATGCGGGCGAGATCGCCGTGTTCAAACGGAAGGGGCGGGTGAGCGAACTTGACGGCGCGGCAAAGTTTTTGGGCGACGTCGGGATCGGGCATACCCGCTGGGCGACCCACGGCGAGCCCTCCGAACAAAACGCGCATCCGCTGGTTTTCGGCAGGTTCGCCGTCGTCCACAACGGCATCCTTGAAAACTACCTCGAACTCAAAGAAGAATGCGAGGCGCGCGGGGAAACCTTTTCCTCCCAAACGGACAGCGAGGTCGCGGCGCATCTGCTCGAATTCTATTACCGCGGCGACGCCCTCGCCGCGCTGAAACAGACGGCGGCGCGGCTCAAAGGCTCCTTCGCTTTGGCGGCTATTTGCAGCGCCGAGCCCGACGCCCTGTACGTTGCCCGTAGGAAGAGCCCGCTCATCGTTGGCAGGGACGAGACGGGGCTGTACGTCGCCAGCGACGTGCCCGCCGTCGCGGAATGCGGGGAGCTCTACGCCCTTTCGGACGGCGAGTTCGCCGTTTTGAAGCGCGGAACGATCTCTTTTTACGACGAAAAAGGGGAGATCGGCAAAGAACGGATGAAATTTGTCCGGGACGCGGAAATTCCCGAAAAGGGGAGCTATGCGCACTTCATGTTGAAGGAAATGCACGAAATTCCCGCCGCGATCGCGAATTCTTTGATCGATTTTGAGAGCGATTTTCGTTTTTCGGGCTTTAACATAGTACTATGTCACGCAGAGTATATCCAAATTGTTGCCTGTGGCACGGCATATCACAGCGGAATCGCCGCAAAACATGCGATCGAGCGGCTCGCCCGAATTCCCGTTGAAGTGACCGTCGCGAGCGAATACCGCTATTGCGATCCGATCGTGAGGGCGAACACCCTCGTCTTGGCGGTGAGTCAGAGCGGGGAGACGGCGGATACGCTTGCCGCGGCGGAGCTCGCAAAGGCGCGCGGTGCCAAGGTGATCGCCGTGACGAACGTGCCCGATTCTTCTCTGACGCAGATCGCCGACCTTACCCTTTACACGCGGGCGGGCAGGGAGATCGCGGTCGCCGCGACGAAGAGCTTCAACGCCCAACTCGCCCTTCTGTATTCCCTCGCGTCGGCGCTCTCTCTCGCGAAGGGCAGGGGCGGGCGGTTTGGGGCGCTCCGCCTTCTTCCGCCGCTTGCCGAGCAGGTCCTTTCCGGCGCGGAGGAGCCCAAAAAATTCGCCCCCGCGTTTGCGGAAGCGAAGAGCGTTTACTTTATCGGCAGGGGCGCCGACTATTGCGCGGCGCTCGAAGGGAGCCTGAAACTCAAAGAGATCTCCTATCTTCCGAGCGAAGGGTATCCCGCGGGCGAACTCAAACACGGTACCCTCGCCCTCATTGAGAAGGGGACGCCCGTCGTTGCCGTTCTCACGCAGAGGGCGCTCGCCGAAAAGACGATGAACGCGGTCTCGGAGGTCTATGCGCGGGGCGCGGACGTGCTGCTCGTCACAAATCTTCCCGAATATGCGGCGCGGAAGGAAGCGGCGCACTGCGTGCTCCTTCCGGAGTGCGAAGAGGCGTTTTCGCCCATTCTTTCCGTCATTCCCCTGCAAGCGCTCGCTTACTATACGGCGCTTTTTTGCGGGAACGACCCCGATAAGCCCCGCAATCTCGCCAAGAGCGTCACGGTCGAATAGAAAAACCGCCCCGAAGTCTTGCTCCGCGGGGCGGTTTTTTCAGCCGGGCTTTCTTATTTATCAGCCGATCTTTCTGACAAAGGGGTGGTAGTTTAAGATCTTTTCGATCTCGCCGAGGACGTCCTGCGGGATGGTAAAGCCGCTCGCGCGCACATTCGACAGCAGTTGGGAGGCTTTGCTCGCGCCCGTTATGACCGAGGAGACCTGCTTTTGCCGTAAGATCCACGCGAGCGCGAGAACGCTCATCGGCACGCCGAGCTCCGCCGCGATCGGGATGAGCCGCTCCACCTTGCCGAGATTTTCTTCCGTCAAAAGGTTGTTGATCTGACGGTCCGCCTGCCACGTCGCCCGCGAACCCGCGGGAAGGGGCTCGCCCTTGCGGTATTTCCCCGTCAAAAGCCCCTGCGCGAGGGGGGAGAAGGGGGTGATCCCCACGCCGTTTTGTTCGCAGATGCCGATGATCTCGTCCTCGATGTACCGATCCGCCATGTTGTACTGCGGCTGGATGACCGAGAGCGGGCGCAAACCGTTTTCCTTTATGATATGGAGCGCCTCCGTGATCTGCACGGGCGACCACTCCGAAACGCCGTAGTATAAGATCTTTCCCGCGGCGACCATGTCCGAGAGGGTCTGCATCGTCTCTTCGATGGGGGTCGTCGGGTCGAAGCGGTGGCAAAAATAGAGGTCGACGTAATCGAGCTTCATATTTTTGAGCGATCTGTCGAGCTGTTCTATGATATGTTTGCGCGAAAGTCCCCAGTCGTTCGCGCCCCGCCCCGCGGGGAAGAACACCTTCGTCGAAACGACGTATTCGTTCCGCGCGTGTTCGCCCAAAACCTTGCCGAGGAACCGCTCGGCGGCGCCGCCCGAATAGGCGTCGGCGCAGTCGAAAAAGTTTACGCCCGCGTCGAAGGCGGCGTTTACCGTCTCGCGGGCGGTCTGCTCCGCCGCCGTGCCCGAAAGGTCGGTCACCCAGCTTCCCAGCGCGATCTCGCTGACTTTCAAACCCCATTTTCCGAGATTTCTGTATAACATTTCTTTCCCTCCGGGTTCAGACGGCGGCGCCGTTTTCTTTTTTGAGCGATTTTTTCTCCTCTCTGCCGTACGACCATTTCAGGAGAATGGGCGTCAATACGGAGGAGAGCAGAATGATGAGGATGACGAAGGGGAATACGGCGGCGTTCACGAGCCCGCTCGCGACCCCCTTCTCGGTGCAGATGAGCACGACTTCCGCGCGCACCATCATGCCGAGCCCCACGCGGAAGGAATCGCGGAGGGGGAATTTGCACAGCTTCGCCCCAACGCCGCAACCGATGAGCTTGCCGAGCAGCGCCGCCGCCACATAGACGCATCCGAAGGCGAGGAAGGGCAGATCGATCTGCGAGAAATATTCGATGTTCGCGATGCCGATGTTCGCAAAGAATACGGGGGAGAAGAAGAGATAGCCCATCGTGTCTACCTTGTTCTCGACGTAAGGGGTCTCCGAGAGGGTGCCGCCGAGCAGGATTCCCGCGAGATAGGCGCCCGTGATGTCGGCAACGCCGAAGAGCTTCTCCGCGCAGTAGGCATACACGAAGCATGCGGCGAGCGAGAGGATGGGCACGCGGCGGTTGTGGGGCGCTTTGCGCTCCATCACGTCGAACAGCTTCCTGAGAGCGACGCCGACGGCGATAAAGACGGCGAAGAAGAGGACGATCTTGATGACGACCATCGCGGGGTTGGGAGAGAACCACTTCCAGCCGACCGCTTCCCCTTCGCCGCCCGAAGAAAAGCCCGTGAGCACGGAGAGGATGATGATGCCGATGACGTCGTCGATCACCGCCGCCGCCACGATCGACGTGCCGACGCGGCTTTCGAGCTTGCCGAGTTCTTTGAGGACGGCGACCGTCACGGAGACGGACGTCGCGGTGAGGATGGCGCCGTAGAACAGCCAGTTGAGCGCATTTTCGCCCGTTTGGCGGAAGAGAAAGGCGACGAGGGTGCCGAACGCCATGGGAACGATCACCCCGAATACGGTGATGACGACGGAGGCAACGCCCGTGCTTTTGAGCTGTTTGAGGTCGGTGCCGAGCCCCGCCGAGAACATGATGAGCACGACGCCGAGCTTGGAGAACACGCCGAGGACCTCTTCCACGAGAGGGGAAAACAGCGCCTCGTGCAACGGCGCCCACGGAATATATTTGAGAAGTCCGATCGCGATGCCCGCAACGAGCATCCCGATGACCGACGGCATGCCGATCCTGTGCGCGCCTAATCCCATGAGTTTTCCGAGGCATAGGATGAGCGCAAGGGGGAGCAAAACTTCAAAGGCTTGCATAATGATCCTTTCTTACGACCGCAGATGATACGAACGTCTATATTATAGTCTTTCCGGACGAAAAAGCAAGAAATTTCAAGGCATTTTCGATTTTTACCGAGAATGCTTGTCAAGCGAACATTTTCGTGTTATAATAGTTCATGAAATTCTTTGAGGTCGGAGACCATTTCAAACAGAGTAACGGCGATATGCGGTTCGAAGAGATTCCCATAGAAAAAGCGAGGGCGAAGCAGATGAGCCCCGTCGTGCTCGCCTTCGTCGGCGACGCGGTATATACCCTTTTCGTCAGGCAAAGTCTGGCGATTTCGAGCGGATACAAGACGGGAGAGCTGAACAGGCGCGCTTCCGGGATCGTCTCGGCGCACGGGCAGAGCGAGCGGGCGGAGCAGATCCTCTCCCGCTTCACCGAGGAGGAGGCGGAGATCTACCGCCGCGGGCGCAACGCCAAAAAACTCACGAAGAGCAAGCACGCCACCGTTGCGGAATACACCCGCTCGACGGGGCTGGAAGCCGTCGTGGGGTATCTCTATCTCACGGGCGAACACCAAAGGATCGCGGAACTGTTTTTTACGGAGACAGACCCACAATGAAAACTTACGGCAGGAACGCCGTTTTGGAATTGCTCAAAACGGATAAAACAATCGAAAAGATCCTTCTCGAACGGGGCGCGCAGGGCACGCTCGGCAAGATCTTCGCCGAAGCGCGCCAAAAGGGCGTCCGCGTGCAGTTCGCAGAGAGGGCGGCGCTCGACAGGGAATGCCCCGAAGGGCGCCATCAGGGGGTCGTGGCGTTCACCTCCGAATTCCGCTATGCCCTCCTCCATGAGCTCTGCGGGGGAGATGAGAGTCTCATCGTTCTGTGCGACGGCATAGAGGACGTCCATAATCTCGGCTCGGTGATCCGCGTCGCGGAATGCGCGGGCGCGGACGGCGTCGTGATCCCGAATGCAAAGGGCGCGAGCGTCACCGCGGCGGTCGTCCGCATTTCGGCGGGCGCGGCGGAACATATCAAAGTCGCCAAAGTCTCCTCGGTCAATTACGCCATAGACGAGCTGAAAAAGCTCGGCTACTGGGTGTACGCCTTGGAGGCGGGCGGCGAGAGCATCTACGACAACCGCCTTACGGGCAAGATCGCGCTCGTCGTCGGCGGCGAGGACAGCGGTGTGAAACGGCTGACGAGGGAAAAGTGCGATAAGGTGCTCTCCCTTCCGCTTTTCGGAAAAGTAAACTCCCTCAATGCGTCCGTCGCGTTGGGGATCGCGGCTTATGAGGTGGTGCGTGCAAGGCTCGGAAAGTGACGAAGTCCTCGTTATGCGGGCGCAAGCGGGGCAGCAGGACGCGACGGAGCAACTCCTCCGCCGCCACATGAACATGGTGCTCGCCCGCGCGCGCGGCTTCTTCCTCGCGGGGGGAGATACCGACGACCTCGTGCAGGAGGGGATGATCGGGCTCTATTCCGCCATCCGCGAATATCGCGCGGAGGAGGGAAAGAGCTTTAAGAATTTCGCCTATCTGTGCGTCACGCGGCATATTCTCGACGCGGTGAAGCGTTCGAGCCGCCGCAAGAACCGTCCGCTCAACGATTCCGTCTCCCTCTCCGACCCGAACGTCGAAGAACTGCCCGGAGCGGAGGGACCTGAGGAATTTCTGCTCGACGGGGAATCGCGGCTCGAATTCCGCATGAAGCTCATGCGGGAGCTCTCCGACTTCGAATTCCGCGTGATGACGATGTATCTCGAAGGAATGAGTTATGCCCGTATCTGCGAGGCGACGGGCAAGGACATGAAGAGCGTGGACAACGCGCTCACCCGCTCCAAGAAAAAATTGCAAAAGGCTTATACCGAGTAACGATGCGCGGCGGCGGATGCCGGCAACGCGCAGATCGGGTTGGGAAGTGATATGGCGTATCTTTCACTCTATCGAAAATTTCGTCCGTCGACCTTTGACGAGATGGTCCGCCAGGAGCATGTCGTAACCGTTCTCAAACGGCAGATCGGCACGGGGACGGTGGGGCATGCCTACCTGTTCTGCGGTCCGCGGGGCACGGGAAAGACCTCCGTCGCCCGCATTTTTGCGCGCGCCGTGAACTGCGAGTCCCCGAAGGACGGCTCCCCCTGCGGCGTCTGTCCCACCTGCCGCGCTCTCCGGGAGGGAAGCCTCGATATTACCGAGATCGACGCGGCTTCGAACAACGGCGTAAACGAAATGCGGGACCTGCGCGAAAAGGTGCAGTATCCCCCCGTAACGGGCAAATATAAAGTGTATATCGTGGACGAAGTCCATATGCTCACGGACAGCGCCTTCAACGCGCTGCTGAAAACGCTCGAAGAGCCGCCCGCGCACGCGATCTTCATTTTGGCGACGACCGAGCCGCACAAGATCCCCGCGACCATCCTTTCCCGCTGTATGCGGCTGGATTTCAAGCTCCTCCCCGAAGAAGACCTCGAAAACCATCTCAAACGCATTCTCGGCGAGATCGGAAGACCCTATGAGGACGAGGCGGTCGCCGCGATCGCCCGCGCGGGAGCGGGGAGCGACAGGGATATGCTCTCCATCGCCGAGATGTGCCTCGCCTACGGGGAAAAACTTACCTATGAAGGGGTGACCGCCGTGCTCGGTGCCGCCGATTTCGGCGAAACGTGCGCCCTCTGCGACGCCCTCTTGCAATGCGATATGCCTTCCGTCATCGAGCGGGTGGAGGGGATCCTCTCGGCGGGGAAGTCGGTGGGCGTGCTCTGCCGCGACCTTCTCGAAATGCTCAACCGCGTCGCCGTCGCCAAGACCTGCCGCAACGCGGATAAACTGCTGTCTTTGCCCCAAAGCCGCTTTGCCCTCGTCGCCCGTATCGCCGAAAAGGCGGACGGAAGGGCGATCCTGCGCGCGACGGAGATCCTCGCAAGGACGGAGACCGATCTCAGGCTCGTCTCTTCCCCCCGCATCTGTTTGGAAACGGCGATGATGCGGATCGCGGTCCCCGCCGCGGACGACGGGGTGGACGCGCTCATCGTGCGGCTCAACGCGCTCGAAAAACGGCTGGAAGAAGGGGGCTTTGCAGGGCGGCAGATGGCGCCCGCGCCGCAGGCGGCGCCCGAAAGGGAAGATTTGCCGCCTGAAATGCGGTCGGCTCCGGAGAGCTCTTCTGCGGCGGAGACAGACGGGTATGAATTCCCGACGGAGGAGCCCGTGTTCGAAGAGGCGATCTTCCCTCAGGAGATCCCCGAACCGCCGTCGCCCGTACCGCCCGTTTCCGAACCGATCGCGCCGTCGGCACCGCCCGCGCCGACCGTTTCCGCACCGCCCTCTGCGGGCATGAGCGCGGAAGTTGCCTACGGGAAGTTCATGCGGCTCCTGCGCAAAACGAGCCGCAACGGCGTGCTGTTTACGATGTGTACCGATCTCGAAGTGGCGTACGAGGACGAGACGCTCCTTCTTTTCACCGAGAGCGAAACGGTTTTCCGCTCGCTGTCAAAGCCGGAGCATGCCGCCGTTATGAAGGAAGTGTTCGCACAGCTCGGAGTAACTTCCTTTGCGGTGCGCAAAAAGGTCGCCCCCAAAAAGAGCGACGGGCTCGAACAGCTCAAAAGAGATTTTCGGGATTATCCCATTGAAATAAAGTAGAGGAGAGAGGTATGGCAGGATATAACAGAGGCGGCGCAGGCATGGGCGGGATGCAGAATCTCATGAAGCAGGCGCAGAAGATGCAGGAGGAGATGGCGCAGACGGAAAAACTCCTCGAAGAGTGGGAGATCGTCGGGACGAGCGGCGGGGAAGCCGTCGTCGTCTACATGAACGCGAAAAAGATCATCGACGGGATCGAAATCGATAAGTCCGTCATCGACCCCGATGACGACGAATTGCTCGAAGATCTCGTGATGGCGGCGATCCTCGACGGCTACAAGAAGGCGGACGCCGTTTACGAGGAAAAGATGGGCAAGTACAACATGGGGGGCTTGGGAGGTCTTTTGTAAGTGGAGGTCTTTATCGAGCCCATCGGGCGGCTCATCAACGAATTTTCGAAACTTCCGGGGGTCGGGAAAAAGACGGCCCAGCGCTATGCGTATAAGATCGTCAATATGTCGGGTCCCGAAGCCCGCGAATTCGCCGAAGCCATTCTTGACGCAAAGCAGAAGGTCCGCTTCTGCAAAGTGTGCGGCAATTTCAGCGAGGAGGATACCTGCCAGATCTGTAAGCAGCGCGATCCTTCCGTCATCTGCGTCGTAAAGGAGCCTAAGGACGTCATCGCGCTCGAAAAGCTGCATGAGTTCAAGGGCGTTTATCATGTTTTGCACGGCGTGCTCGACCCCATGAACGGCGTTTCCGCGAACGACATCCGCATCCGCGAATTGCTTTGCCGCGTACAGGCGGGAGGGGTAAAAGAGGTGATCATGGCGACGAATCCCGACGTAGAGGGGGAGGCGACTGCCATGTACATCGCAAAACTTTTGAAGGATCTCGGCGTAAAGGTCACGCGGCTGTCGCGCGGCATTCCCATCGGATCCGAACTCGAATATACCGACGAGGTAACGCTCTCCCGCGCCCTCATCGAACGGAAGGAAATGTGATATGAAGATCAGCGTGCTCGGTTGCGGCAGATGGGGCTCCTTCATCGCGTGGTATCTGTCCCGAAAGGGGAACGACGTCGTGAGCTGGGGTCCCGAAGAGGACCGCTCTTATAGGATATTGAAAGAGACGGGACGGAACGAATACGTCGCGCTCGATGAAAAGATCTTGCTTACCTGCGATTTGGAAGAGGCGGTCTCCCATGCGGAGATCGTGGTCATTTCCATCTCCTCGCAGGGGCTGCGCGGCTTTATGCGGCAGGTGATGAAATATCCCGTGCGGGACAAAATTTTCGTGCTCTGCATGAAGGGTATCGAGGTGGAGACGGGGAAACGTCTTTCCGAGGTGCTCGTCGAGAGCGGCGTCTCCCCCGAAAAGATCGCGGTCTGGGTGGGACCGGGGCATATTCAGAGTTTTGTGCAGGGGATCCCGAACTGCATGGTGATCGATTCCGTCAACGAGAAATTGAAGCGGGAGCTTGCCGACGATTTTCGCAGCGACCTCATCCGCTTTTATTACGGGGAAGATCTCATCGGCACCGAGATCGGCGCGGCGGCGAAGAACGTTTTGGGGATCGCCGCGGGCGTGCTCGACGTGATCTGCGTTCCGCTCAAAGGTCCGCTCATGTCGCGCGGGGCGCGCGAAGTGGCGCGGCTCATCAAGGCGATGGGGGGCAACGAACTCTCCGCCTACGGGCTCGCCCATCTCGGCGATTACGAAACCACCCTCTTCTCGCCCTATTCGCACAACCGCATGTACGGGGAAATGCTCGCGAAGGGACAGCGGTTCGAAAAGCTCGCCGAGGGCGTGCCCACCGCAAAGGCGATGAAGCTGTTGGGGGAAAAATACGGGGTGGAACTTCCCATCACCGAGGTCGTCTATAAGGTCTGCTACGAAGAGACGGGCGACGGCGAAACCCGTTGCCGCGAGGCGATCTCTTCCCTCTTTTCGCGCACGCCCAAGAACGAAATGTACTATTAAAAGGGGTTGTACATAGTACTATGTCAGACATAATCGGGAAAAATACGGTGCAAAACCCGTCGGAGGCGACTTTTTTCCCGTGGATAAAAATGAGGGAAGAGGAGAGCGCGATGCCATAGATGTGTTCTTCCGCTGAAAAAAAAGTAACGCGATCTTGAAATTTCCGTTAAAAAATTTTGGAAAATGGCGTCGAATGCTTGACAACTTGTATTTTTTCGTATAAAATAAGTTTGTTAGGCTCGTTTGGGGGTTTAGCTCAGTTGGCTAGAGCGCATGCTTGACGTGCATGAGGTCACAGGTTCGAGCCCTGTAGTCCCCACCAAAAACTCTGTATATCGTGCTGTTGCTTTTGTTACGCCGATATGTGGGGTTTTTATTTTTTTTGATGAAAAGTTTGGTTTTCTGTTTTAGAAACGCGCAGGCAGGGGGGACGTAATAGGAACAACCTTTCTAATTTGTCATTCCGAGCCTGTCGAGGAATCGCCTTAGCGTTAATAAGACTGTGGCGACCCTTCGACACGCCTCGCTTCGCTCGGCGGCTACTTCGGAGCTTTGCTCCTCGTGCCGCGCTTAGAGAAACAGAACAGCGCACGGGACAGGGTGACATATTAGAAGCGGGGCGGAGCAGGGTGACGGATTTGGAACGCAAAAAAATCTTGCCCCCTCCTTAGGAGGGGGTGTCGCGGTGCCGTTCTCTCAACAGCCCTGCGGGCTGTGAGGGGCACCGCGACAGGAGCGTTGGCAAACGCGACGGGGTTTTGGCGGTACCTGCCGCCAAAACAGGGGGGTGGTGTCCTTTGTTTCTAAAATGCCATTCCGCATTGACGCGACCTTGGTCGTAGCCCACCACACCCGCCT
>CANRNP010000024.1 GCA_947632015.1 uncultured Clostridia bacterium
TACGACCTCTTCACGGGGGAGCGCTACACGGGCGGGGAGCATGAGATCGCTCTGGTGCGGGAGCATTGCCCCGTATTTTTGCGGGAAGGAAAGGCGGTGCCCCTCAATTTGAAGGGCGGAAAGCTCTGTTCGGACGTCGGCAACCGGCTCGACGGATACGAGGAGCTCACCTTCCTTTTGAGCGGCGAGGGGAGCGATACCTTTGAGGACGACCTCGGCAACCGGATCGGGATCGTCTGGACGGAAACAACATTCGAAATCACGCGAAACGACCGGGGCATCCCCGTCCGTTCGCTGAGAGCAAACGGGAGGAAATTATGAAAAAAAGGATCTTATTGCTTTTGAGCCTCGTCGCCGCGCTCTGCTGTCTGCTGTGCGCGTGCGGGGAAGGAAATGTCCCCATCGATCCGCCCGATCCGGGGCTCGCCCTCAACCGTACGTCGCTCACGCTCATGGTCGGCGCGGAAGAACAGCTCGTTGCCATCTACGAAGGAAAGAAGGAGATCAGCTGGACTTGTTCCGACGAGACGGTCGTTTCCGTCGAACCGGTCGAGGGCGGCGCCTATGTAACGGGGCTCAAAGTGGGGACGGCGACCGTCACCGCTTCCTTCGAGGAAGTCAACGTCTCCTGCACGGTCACGGTGAAAGAATCGCCTCTTTCGATCTTTCTTCCGGACGCTCCCACGGGGAGCCTGAAAAACGGGCGGCTCGTGCTCGTGAAGAACGGCGTCGCCACGGTGCGGGCGTTCTCCGAGATCGCGCTCGACGGCGATCCCGTATGGACGGTGGACGATGAATCGATCGCGTCGGTGGAATGGCAGGGGCTCATCGCGCGGGTCACGGCGCTCAAACGCGGGATCTGCACGATCACCCTTTCCTGCGACGGATATTCGGCGAGCTTCACGCTCTATGTCGGAATTACGGGGGAGGTATTATGAAAAAAGCACTCTTTTTATCGGCGGTCTCCGCGCTCGTGCTCTGCTTCACGGCGGGAGCGATCCCCGCATTTGCGGCGCCCGCAAGTTATAATTCCTATATCAATGTCGCCACGCAGGGGAGCGGGCTTTTGATCGAGCCCACCCTCGTCTACGAACCCTCCGGAGAGGACGGGCTCGACGGCACGGGCTATGCTTCCGTCATCGTCACGCCCGACGCGGAGATGAAGGTCGATCTCGGAACGGAGCGCACCCTGCAAGACTTCTTCAACCGGAATTTGAAGGGGAAATCCATCCCCGTCATCCGCCTCACGGCGGAAACGGTCGATCCCTTCCTCGGCTGGCTCAGCGATACTTACACCATTCTCGACATCATGGCGGTCTCCGACGACATCGCCGTGCTCGAAAAGATCTACGCGGACGAAAAGGGCTACCTCGTCAATACGGTCTACGATCTGACGGACGCCGAACTTTCCGCCGACCGCTATGCGCAGTGGGAGAACATCGCCGCGGCAAACAAGGCGGGTTGCAATATCCTCATGTACGACGTGCGGGAGAATCTCAACGTCGTGGCGGAATACGTCTCCGCGATGAGCAAGGTCTGCTGGGCGGTCGCGGAAACGGAAGAGGAAGCCGTGCGGGCGATCTCGGTCGGTTGCTACGGCGTCGTCTCCGCGGATAAGGCGGTCCTCGGCGGTTCGCTCGGCTATTTTGAGAAGAAGGGCTTCGCGCGGGCGCAGTACATCGCGGCGCACCGCGGCATCACCAAGTACGCCAACGAACAGTCGTTGACGGGCGTCATGGCTTCCTACAACGAGGGCGCCACCCACGTCGAGATCGACATCCAGATCACTTCCGACGGGCACCTCGTCAGCTGTCATAACAGCGATACGGGCTATGTCACCAAGAATACCCACAACGGCTATATCATCAAAGAGACGCTCGCGAGTCTGAAAAAGGTCAAGCTCAGCAATTTCAGCGAGCGCTACATGGAGAGCTTCGCCACCCTCGACGATATTTGCGAAGCGATGCAAAAGACGGACGTCATCCTCATCGTGGAGCTCAAACTCGACAGCGCGTCCAAGACGGCTGTGGAGGACCTCAAAGCCATCGAAACGCTCAAAAACACGATGGAGAAATACCCCGGCATGAAGGGGCACTGGATCACGATCACCTTCTTCTCGCCCTATGCGAAGGGGATGAAGGAGCTGATCCCCGAAGTTCCCTGCTGTTTCCTCGGCGCGGGCATCTCCACGATGGAATCGCAGGAAGGAAAGAAGGCTTGGGACGGCGAGAACAAGAGCATGTTGGACCTCCGCGGAAAGATCGAATTTTTGCGCAAACGCAACATCGGGCTCGACGAGACGATGGCGGATACGACGAATACCACCGCGCAGAACTATCTCGCCCGCGGCTATGTGCAAAACACCTGGACGTTCGAAGATCTGAGCCACTTCGGCTACAAGGCGAACATCGCCACCACCAACAAGGCGGAGGACTGCGCGATGCTGATCAAAGAGGTCGCCATAAACGACGTCACGCTTACCCGCGAACAGCTGGCGTCGGGCAAGGCGACCGTCGCCTGCCGCACCTATAACGGCTGGGTCACCGATTGCGCATGCGACGTCATCGAAGTCTCGCGCACGGGAGATACCGCGCAGGTACTCTTCTATTACCTGCAAAAGGTCGAAGGGAGCACCTATGAGTACGGCTTGTATTCGGAGCTCAAAACGGTCGCCATTCAATAAGGGAAAAATGATAAGGAGAATATTATGAAGAAAATTTTAGCAACGGTCATGGGCATTTGCATGTTGAGCGCGTGCTGCATTACGGGATGCGATACCGAGGATGAGCACAAAGAACATGTAGACGAGAATAACGACGGGATCTGCGATGTCTGCAAAGAACAGATGCCTGCCGGTCCCGGCAAGCCCGAAGAGGATCCCCCCGCTTCCGGAGAAGAGGACGAAGCCAAAGTCGTCGGGACGGAGATCCAGACGGACAGGGCTTCCTTTGAGTTCGTATTCGAGAGCCTCTACAAAAAGACCACCTTTGTGGACGAAGAGACGGGGTTCCGCTCGGTAGACGACATCAAGGGCGGCAGATTTTTCATCAACGGCAAGCAATACGACCGTTTGACGGCGGTCACCAGCCGTCAGGACGTAAAGGTAGAACTGTACAACGATGAGAACGCGATGATGATCAATGTCGCCGCGGGGCAGGCGTTCGTGCTCCCCGCGACCGAAGTGGAAGTGGATTACACCATCGCGCAGTACCGCACGCAGTACAAATTCGGCGATTCCGTGCTCACGTTCAGCGCGGAGGACCGCAACCCCTATTCCGACTGGTACACCTTCGTCAACGAGTGGGCGATCCGCCACCTCGTGAACATGACCTATTACGAAAACCAGAATCTCACCCTCCTCAACAAAGACAGTTTGGGCTTCGAGATCACGCCCGTGAACCCTACGACGGGGAAATCCGATCCCGATCACGCCTATCCCACCGTCAAGCAGGGCGATCTCACCTTCCGTCCCGGATACGAGGTCTATCGCTTCGACATTCAGATCAACGACGCCGAGAACGTGGAATATCCCTTCTATAACATCGGCATCATCCACGAGACGAACGACGTGCGCCGCGCGGGCTTCTTCGTCATGAAGTCGAAGGAGAACAAAGCGGAAGCGCGCGACACCATGTTGCGCACCTGGCGCGACCTCACGCCGAAGGGCAAAACGCGCAACTACTTCGAGAACAAAGATCCCGTTCCCGATCCCAACTGGAATGCGGAAACGAGGGCGTTCTTCGAGCAGTTCTCCACCCAAAAGACGAAGAGCTGGGGGGTATTCTCCTACTCCATGCCGGGCGACCAGAACAGTCTCGTGCCGGGCAGCGGCAATTACGACCGCGTTTCCAAGTGGAGCAAGCAGATCCAGCAGTTCATCGAGGAGACGGCTTGGGGCGGAAAGAAGTACGACGTCTACATGACGTACACCCACCTCGGCGACGGTCCCATCAAAGAGGATCCGAGCTCTTCGCACTACGCCGACGGCTACGACGATCACCGCCACCACTTCCCTCTCGCAATGGCGAAGGAGCTTGCGGGCGGCAACGGCGACGGCACAAAACCCGTGCTCGAATTCACCTATCAATACACCACCAACAACAACCTCGTCGATCAGGAGTTCTCGCCACTTTTCGACATCATGCGCGGCAAGTACGATAAGTATTTCGAACGCCTCGCACGCGACATCAAGGAATACGGCAAGCCCGTCATGTTCCGTCTCAACAACGAGATGAACACCGACTGGACGAGTTATTCGGGCATCATGAACCTGCTCGATCCCGACATTTTCACGACGACGTGGCGCCGCCTCTACAACATCTTCATTGAAAACGGGTGCGACAACGTCATCTGGGTGTGGAATCCTATCGCGGACAGCTGCCCCTATTCGGGTTGGGGCGAGGACCTCTGCTACTTCCCCGGCTTCGACTGCGTACAGCTTCTCGGCGGCACCAACTACGAGGCGAACAACGAGCGCAGCCAGTTCAAGACCTTCAAGGAACGCTACGGCGGGCTCTACGAAAAGAACAAGGCGTATTTCGAAAAGTGGAGCATGATCATCGGCGAATTCGCCTGCGGATCGGGCGGAAACGCTTCGGGCGAACTCGGCAGGAACCGCGATTTGCAGGAGCGCTGGGTGAGAGAAATGTTCGAGGAACTCAACGCCGAGGATCCCGCGCCTTACGCCCGGCAGATCAAGGGTCTCATCTGGTTCAACTGCAACGACTATCTGGGGTCGAGCGAACAGATCACCAACCGCTATAAATTCGCCGACCTTCCCGAAGGCACGGGTTACCGTCCGAAGGAAAAATACGACGATCTCGAACCCACTTGGAGGGCATTCCAGAAGGGCTTTGCCGACGCTTCGAAGATCAAATGATCCCGCTTTCAGATCGGGCAGACCGCCTTCTTCCCCCGCGGGGAGGGGCAAAATAAGGAATTCACAAGGAAATAAGCTATGAAAGACGTGATCCCGAAAGGCTTGGTGGTTTCCTGCCAGGCGCTCAAAGACGAACCGCTCTATGGCGGAAGCACGATCCCCAAAATGGCGCTTGCCGCCATGATGGGCGGCGCCGTCGGCATCCGTGCGAACACGGTGCGCGACATCAACGCCATCAGCCGCATTACGGAGGGGAAGCTCCCCATCATCGGGCTTATCAAACGGGTCTATAACGATTCTCCCGTCTACATTACGCCTACGATCAAGGAAGTGAAGGCGCTCATAAACTCCGCATGCACGGTCATCGCGCTCGACGCCACGCGCAGGCGCCGCCCCGGCGGGGCGACGCTCCGATCGCTGATCGCTTACATCCGCGAAAATTCGGAGAAGGCGATCATGGCGGACATCGCGACCTATGAGGACGCGATGGAGGCGGACGCGCTCGGCGTAGACTACATTTCCACGACCATGCGCAGTTATACCGAGGATACGAAGGGAGTTATTATTCCCGATCCCGAATTCTGCGCACAGCTTCTCAACGACGTCAAACAGGCAACGGTCGTCGCGGAGGGGGGCATCAACTCCTTCGCGGCGCTCCGCAGCGTTCTGGACGCGGGCGTCGATCACGTCATCATCGGCGCGGCGATCACCCGTCCGCAAGTCATTACGCGCGTCTTTGTCAACGTGCTCGAAAATCATCCTACGTTTTCGGGGGAAACATCATGAAATTTACGGTTGCGATCATCGGCTGCGGAAACCGCGGAGCCGAAACATACGGAAAACTTCTCTTCCGCGAAGAAAACTTTTCGATCGCCGCCCTCTGCGACAGCGACGGCGAACGGTTGCGCCATTACGGCGAACTGTTTTCGGTGCCGCAGGAGGAGCTGTATTCCGACGAAGCGGAATTTTTCGCCGAGCGCAGAGCCGACCTGCTCGTGATCGCCACGATGGACGCCGATCATGTACGGCAGGGGATCAAGGCGCTCTCGCTCGGTTACGATCTGCTTCTCGAAAAGCCCATCTCCGACCGCCGCGAGGAGCTCGAAGCGTTGCTCGCCGCCCAAAAAGAGTACGGCGGCAAAGTGCTCGTGTGCCACGTCCTCCGCTATGCGCCCGCATTCGTCAAAGCGGCGGAGCTGTTGAAGTCGGGCGCCATCGGCAAACTCGTCGCGATCCAGGCGCTCGAACAGGTCGCCTACTGGCATCAGGCGCACAGTTATGTCCGCGGGAACTGGCGGAGCCGCAAGGAAACGGCTCCCATGATCCTCGCCAAGTGCTGCCACGACCTCGATCTGTTGCAGTATTACGCAAATTCGCGCGCGGAGAGCGTTTCCTCGGTGGGCGATCTCGTTTGGTTCACCCCGCAAAACGCCCCCGAAGGCGCCGCAAAGCGTTGCACGGACTGTAAATACATCGAAAGCTGTCCTTACAGCGCGAAGCGCATCTATGTGGACCGTTGGCTCAGCAGCGGAAAGTTGCCCGCCGTATGGCCGCAGGTCCAGATCACGTCCGATTATCCCCTCACCGAAGAGAAACTGTTGCGGGCGATCCAGGAAGGTCCCTACGGCAGATGCGTGTACTTTTGCGATAACGACGTCGTGGATCACCAGCTCACCGAGATCTCGTTCGAAAACGGCGTGAAGGCGACCCTCACGATGACGGCGTTCACCGCGGGCATCGGCAGGATCATGCGCTTCTTCGGCACCCTCGGAGAGATCGTGCTCGACGAAGAAGCGGACGTCGTCTCCCTGAAACCTTTCGGGGGAGAACGCCGCGATTTCCGCATCTCCGCGCTCGCGGAGATCGACAGCGGGCACGGCGGCGGCGACCAAGCCCTGGTAGACACTTTATACGATGTTCTCTGCGGCAAGGAGAGCGAAACGACGCTCGAACGCTCGGTAGAGAGCCATCTCATGGCGATCTGCGCCGAGGAGTCCCGCCTCAAAGGCGGCGCGCTCATCCGCGTCCATTGAACCCACACCCGAAGGCGTTCCTTCGGGTGACTTTATGAGGAGGTATCCGATGATCCCCGTTTTAGATCCCCATTTTCATCCCATGATCACCCTCTTGGAGGAATATGAGCGGGACGTAAAAAAGCTCCCCGAAGAAAACCGCGCCCGCATCGCGCTGAGCGTTTCGTACGGGGAAAGGCGGGAAGTCTACGTTTACGAGGGCTTCCCCGACGGCGCGGACGACGCGCGCAACTGCTATATCGCCGAACGGCTCGCAAAAACCCTTCTCTGGCTCTACGGGGGTTGCGTTTTGGGCGTGTACGGCAGTGAGAGAATTTTCGAATGTCTGAAAAACGCCTACCGCGAGGGCGGCACGCGGGAGTTCGACCGCGATTTTATGAGCAGGGTCTACGAACAGCCCTTCACGGTCGTAAAACTCGAAGAAATTCCGCGGCGGCGCACCTTTTCGCGGCGGATGGGCGGGCATCTCAAAGGGTGCCGCATCGGGTTCGACGCGGGCGGAAGCGACCGCAAGGTGAGCGCCGTGATCGACGGCGAGGCGGTCTACTCCGAAGAGGTCGTCTGGCACCCCAAAACGGAGGAGGACCCGAATTATCACTACCGCGAGATCCTCACCGCCATGAAAACGGCGGCGGGAAAAATGCCCCGCGTAGACGCGATCGGCGTCTCTTCCGCGGGGGTGTATATCGATAACAAGATCATGACGGCTTCCCTCTTTTTGAAAGTGGATCAAACGAAGTACGGCGAGTTCGTCAAAAATATGTATCTGAATGTCGCGAAGGAGATCGGCGCGCCCGTGGAAGTCGCCAACGACGGCGACGTGACCGCCCTTGCCGGGAGCATGGAGCTCGGCGAGGGGAGGGTGCTCGGCATCGCGATGGGCACGAGCGAGGCGGCGGGTTACATCAACGCCGAGGGGGGGCTTAACGGCTGGCTCTCCGAGCTCGCCTTCGTCCCCGTGGACTGCGATACCTGCGCCATGCAAGACGAATGGAGCGGCGACCGCGGCGTGGGCTGCAAATATTTCTCGCAGGACGCCGTCGTGAAACTCGCCGAAGCGGGCGGCTACCGGTTCGGAGAGGGGCTCACGCCCGCCGAAAAACTCAAAGTCATGCAAGCGCTCGCGGAAAAGGGCGATCCTCTTGCCGAACGGGTCTTTACGGACATCGGGGTCTATCTCGGCTACACCCTTCCCTTCTACGCCCGCTTTTACGAGATCGGGCACGTGCTCCTTCTCGGCAGGGTGATGAGCGGCAGGGGCGGCACCCTCATTTTGAAGAGCTGCCGGGAAGTGCTCGGCGCGCAATTCCCCGCCTTTGCCTCCCTTCACATCCTCCTTCCGGACGAAAACAGCAGAAGAGTGGGGCAGAGCATCGCCGCGGCGAGCCTTCCCCAAGACATAGAAACATAGAAAGGAGAACGGAATGAAAGTTATCATTGCAAAAGATTACGAGGATATGAGCACTAAGGCGTTCGAGCTCGTCAAGCGGGTCGTTACGGAGAATCCCGAAGCCGTGCTGGGGCTCGCCACGGGCAGCACCCCTCTGGGGCTGTACGCGAAAATGGCGGAGGACCACAGAGAAAACGGCACTTCCTACCGGCGGGTGCGGACGGTCAATCTCGACGAATACGAGGGGCTGGACATCACGAGCGATCAGAGCTACGTCTATTTCATGCGGAAAAACCTGTTCGACCATCTCGATATCGACCTTGAAAATACCAACATCGAAAACGGCAGGGCGGAAAACGCCGAGGCGGAATGCGCGCGCTACAACGCCCTTCTCGAAGTCATGCGGCAGGACATCCAGATCCTCGGCATCGGCTCCAACGGGCACATCGCCTTCAACGAGCCGGGAACCCCCTTCGAGGCGGAAACGCACGTCGTCGAGCTCACCGAGAGCACGATCAAAGATAACTCCCGTCTGTTTGCGCGCGTCGAGGACGTGCCCCGCAGGGCTTACACGATGGGCCCCAAAAACATCATGAACGCGCGGAAGATTCTCATCCTCGCAAACGGCGCAAACAAGGCGAAGGCGGTCTGCGGGCTCGTGAAAGGAAAAGTCACCGAAGCCCTCCCCGCCAGCGTGTTACAGCGCCATCCCGACTGCACGCTCGTGTGCGACGAAGCCGCGGCTTCCCTTCTTTGAATATGAAATATTTTGAAAATGTCCCCGTCTTTCTCCACGGTACGGGGATCGTAACGACAAGCGTCTGCTTCGGCGAAAAGATCGCGGGATTTTCCGCCGAAGGGGAAAAGATCGAACTTCCCGCGGGCGCCGTCGTTTTGCCGGGATTTGTGGACGAGCACATCCACGGCGCGGGCGGAGCGGACGCCATGGACGGAACGGCGGAAGCGCTCGCAACCATATCGCGCGCCCTCGCAAAGGAGGGGACGTGCTCCTTCCTCGCCACCACCATGACGCAGTCGCCCGAAAAGATCGAAAGGGCGCTGGATGCTGTCAAGCAATTTATCTTGACAGAAGGGCGAAAAGAGGGGGGGGCTGTCAAGGAAGATCCCTTGACAGGCGCGCGTCTTTTGGGCGTTCATCTCGAAGGACCCTTCATCGCGGCGGCGCACAAGGGCGCCCAGCCCCTCGAATATGTCGCCGCGCCGTCCGTGAGCCGTTTCGAAGCCTACCAAAGCGCGAGCGGGGGAAACATCAGGATCGTGACCCTCGCGCCCGAAGAAGAGGGGGCGGAGGAGCTCGTCTCCCATCTTGCGCGGTCGGGCGTGCTCGTCTCCGTCGGTCACACGGGCGCGAAATACGCCGACGTCGTGCGGGCTGTGAAGGCGGGAGCAAGGCATATCACCCACACCTTCAACGCACAGTCGCCCCTGCACCACCGCGAGATCGGAACGGTCGGGAGCGCGCTCCTTTTGGACGAGCTCGATTGCGAGCTCATCGCCGACGGCGTGCACGTGAGTGTACCTGCCATGAAATTGCTCGTAAAGTGCAAGACGCCCGAACGCATCATCCTCATCACCGACGCGATCCGCGCCAAGAGTTTGGGCGACGGTGAGAGCGAACTCGGCGGGCAGAAAGTTTTCGTGAAAAACGGCGAAGCGCGGCTTTCGGACGGTACGCTCGCGGGCAGCGTGCTCAAAATGAACCGCGCCGTCGCGAATATGGTACAAAAAGTGGGGCTCAGCCTCGCCGAGGCGGCGGACTGCGCCTCCTTCAACCCCGCAAAAGCGTTGGGGCTTGAAAAGGAGATCGGCTCCGTCGCCCCCGGAAAGAGGGCGGACTTCGCGGTGCTGGACCCCGATTTCGAAGTGCTCATGACGGTCGTAAACGGCGAGATCGTCTACCGCCGTGGCGTATGAGCTTGAAAACGGCGCGATCCGCGTCCTCATCGATCCTGTCGGCGCCGAGCCCGTGAGCCTTGTCTTTCGCGGCAGGGAGCGGCTCTGGCAGAACGAAAACGGCGGTTGGGCGGGACATGCTCCCGTCCTCTTTCCCGTTTGCGGAAATTGCGCCGTGATCGAAGGCGGCGTGCGCTATCCCATCCCCCGCCACGGCTTTGCGCGCGGGATGCGGTTTTCTTTGCGGTCGCGGACGGAAAACAGCCTATCGTTTACCCTCTGTGCAGACGCGGAGACTTTTCGCCTGTATCCCTTCGATTTTCTCTTTACCGTCACTTACCTCCTCGAAGGCGACAGCCTGCTCGTCCGCTACGAGGCGGAAAACCCCGCGGATAAGAGGCTGTTTTTTTCTTGGGGCGGGCATTTTTCGCACAAGCTGTTCGCCCCGCTCGGCGAGCATTTTCTGCGCTTTCCCGCCGAGGAGGAATTCAACGCCTATCTGCACGGCGCCGACGGGCGGCTCACGGGAGAGCGCCGCGCTTTGGGAAAGGGCAATACGTTTTTCCTGCCCGAAGAGGAGCTCTCGGAGGGGAACACCCTCATTTTCGCCCCGAAGTCGCGCGCGGTCGTTCTCGGAAACGCCCGCGGGAAGGTCGCCGCGCTCGAATTCGAAGGCTTCGGCTATCTTCTTCTGTGGCGCCCCGACGGAGCGGATATGATCTGCATCGAGCCGTGGGCGAATCTGCCCGACCGCGCCGGCGACGAGACGCCTTTTTCGCGGAAACGGCTCCTCTCGGCGGGCAAGGGGGAGCGCCTTTCCGCCACCCAAAAAATTACCTATTTCGAGGTTTGATATGATCGTCTTTCACGAAGCCACACGCATGTTTTTTCTGCACGGAAAGAATTATTCCTGCGCGCTGAGGATCCATCCCGCGGGCTATCTGTGCAATTTTCACTTCGGCGGGAGGATCGGGGAGGACGACCTCGCCTATCTCGACCATTCCGCGCGGGAGCTGAGCTTTTCGCCCATCCCGCCCGACGTCGGAAACTATTTTTCGCTCGACGTCTCCGCCAACGAATATGCGGGCTTCGGACAGGGGGACTTCCGCTCTCCCTCCGTGCTCATCGTGCGGGAAAACGGGGAGCGGGCGAGCAGATTCGTCTATACGTCCCATAAAATTTACGGCGGCGCGCCCGACCTGGATGGGCTCCCTTCCGCGCGCGGCGGGCAGACCCTCGCGATTTCGCTCAAAGACGTCCTCTCCGGCGCCGAGATCGTTCTCAACTATACCGTGTATGAGGATTCGGACGTGCTCGTGCGCAACGCGGAGATCCGCAACGGCGGCAAAACGCCCGTCACCCTCTTGCGCGCAGATTCCTTCTGCCTCGACCTTGCGGCGGGGGAATACGACGTCTTGCGCCTTCACGGGCGGCACAATATGGAGCGGACGCCCGAACGCACCCCGCTGGGGCACGGGAGCATCAGGATCGGCTCTTCACGCGGGGCTTCTTCCCACCAGATGAATCCCTTTCTCGCCCTCCTCGAACGGGGCGCGGGGGAGGACAGCGGCGTGTGCCTCGGCTTCGAACTCTTGTACAGCGGCTCGTGGACCCTCGAAGCGGAGGTCTCGCAGACGGGCTCCGTCCGCGTGTGCGGCGGCATAAACGATCTCAATTTTTCGTGGGAGCTGGGCGCGGGCAGATCTTTTATCACCCCGCAGGTCGCGATCTGCTATTCCGCGCGGGGGCTGGGAGAGATGTCCCGCTCTTTTGCCGACTTTTTCCGCGAACATGTTCTGCCCGAAAAATTCGTATATTCCCCCCGTCCCGTGCTCGTAAACAACTGGGAGGCGACCTATTTCGATTTCGACCGCGAAAAGCTGTGCGCGCTCGCGGACGAGGCGGCGGCGCTGGGGATCGATACCCTCGTTTTGGACGACGGCTGGTTCGGCAAGCGCAACAACGACCGTACTTCGCTCGGCGACTGGACGGTGAATGAAACAAAGCTCGACGGCGGGCTCGACCCCGTGATCGGGCACTGCAAACGGCTCGGTATGAAGTTCGGCATTTGGTTTGAGCCAGAAATGATCTCAAAAGAGAGCGAACTTTACCGCGCCCACCCCGACTGGGCGATCGGGCGGGCGGACGTTCCCCGCTGCGAAAGCCGCCATCAATATGTGCTCGATATGACGCGGGAAGAGGTGACGGACTACGTTTTCGGGTGCATGAGCGAAATTTTGTCCCGCCACGAGATCTCCTATGTAAAGTGGGATATGAATCGCCATATCAGCGAATTTTACTCGTCGCGGCTTCCCGCCGAGCGGCAGGGTGAATTTGCCCATCGCTATATTTTGGGCGTCTATGGGCTGATCGGAAGGTTGCAAGCGGCGTTTCCCAACGTCTTTTTCGAGGGCTGTTCGGGCGGCGGCGGCAGGTTTGACGGGGGAATGCTCTGCTATTTCCCGCAATTCTGGACGAGCGACGACACCGACGCCTACGAGCGCGCCAGGATCCAGTGGGGGACTTCCTACGGCTATCCGCTCTCGGCGATGAGCTGCCATGTCTCGGTCTGCCCCAACCACCAGACGGGGCGCATAACTCCCTTTTTCTCGCGCGGGGCAATCGCTTCCCTCGGCGCAACGGGCTACGAGCTCGATCCGGGGCGGCTGAGCGGCGAAGAAAAGAGGCAGATCAAAGAGCAGATCGCAAACTACCGCGAGATCGAAGCGCTCATTCTGCGCGGGGATCTGTACCGCATCGCCGACCCGTTCGCGGGGGAGCTTTTCTGCGTTGCCGTCGTGAGCAAGGACAAGGCGCGCGCGTACGTCGTGGGAATGCGCGTCCATGCCGTGCCGGGCGACTTCGACCGCCGCGTCCGCTTAAAGGGGCTGGCGCCCGAAAAACGGTATGCGGTGGAGGAGCTCTCCCTCACCCTGCGGGGAGATACCCTCATGAACGCGGGACTGCTCCTTCCGCGGCTCCCCGATTTCGGGTGCTGGGTGTGGCATCTGAAAGAAACATCTTGACAAAATTTTCCGTTGTGATATAATAAAGGTATCTTAAACAAAAGGAGAATGTATCATGGCGGAAAACAAGTATGCGGGAACGCAGACGGAGAAAAATTTGCAGGCGGCGTTTGCGGGGGAATCGCAGGCGCGCAACAAGTACACCTATTTTGCGTCGGTCGCAAAGAAAGAGGGCTACGAGCAGATGTCGGCGCTCTTTCTGAAAACGGCGGATAACGAAAAGGAACACGCGAAACTTTGGCTCAAAGAGCTGTGCGGCATCGGCGATACCGCGGCGAACTTAAAGGAAGCGGCAGACGGCGAAAATTACGAATGGACGGATATGTATGAGGGCTTTGCAAAGACCGCCGAAGAGGAGGGCTTTCCTGCGCTCGCTGCCAAATTCCGCATGGTCGCCGCCATCGAAAAGCACCATGAGGAGCGTTACCGCGCCCTTCTCCACAACCTCGAAACCGCGCAAGTGTTCGAGCGCAGTGAGGTGAAGGTGTGGGAATGCCGCAACTGCGGGCATATCATCGTCGGCACCAAGGCGCCCGAAATTTGCCCCGTCTGCGCCCACCCGAAGAGCTTCTTCGAGATCACTGCCGAAAATTATTAACGAAAAACAAAATCGCCCGCCCGCGGCAATCGCCGCGGGCGGGCGTTCTGAAAGGGGACTTTTGCCGCCCGCGGGAGCGCCGCTCCCGCGGGCGGCAAAAGTTTATCCTTATGTAAGAAAAAACCTTCTGCTGAAATTGAACGCGGAAGGTTTTTTTCTTTTTTTGCGATCCATGCGGGGTGCCGCTCAGACCCGCCTTTTGGTTTGCGCAAAGCTCATTTCAAAAGCAGGAAGGTCTCTTGGAGCGGTTTGCGCTTCTTGGGACGCACTTCGTAGCCCTCCGCGGGATAGCCCACCGCCACGACATGCGGGATATGCACGGTTTTCTTGAATCCCAGAAGGGCGCGCAGTTTGTCCTCGTCCCGTCCGCCCAAAATACAGGTGCCGAGCCCCGCCGCTTCCGCCGCCAGAATGAGATGCGCCGTCAAAAGCCCCAAATCGTTCCTGACGTAGGGGTTCTCTTTGAAAATTTCGCCCATCTTCATCATGCCGCCGCTCTTGTCCTGCGCGACGACGATGAGCGCCTGCGCCTTGGAAGCGAACTTGTTCATGCCCATCGGCTGGACGGCTTTTACGAACTCCTCTTTCTTTTCTCCCATCACCGCGATCAGCTGCCACGGCTGGGCGTTCACGGCGGAAGGGGAGAGCAGTGCAAGTTCGCAAATTTTTTGAATGAGTTCTTCCTCTACGGGTCTGTAGGAAAACTCTCTGCAACTTTGGCGGTGTAAATACAGGGTTTCGATCTCTTTTAAGTCCATAACGGTCTCCTTTTATTTTTGTTTCTTATAGATGGGGAAGAAAACGCGCGTGTTGCGCTTGTATTCCTCAAATCCTTCCTTGCGCGATTGCCGCCCGTCGGCGAGCGGAACGCTCACAAAGAGGAAGAGGAGAGTGTTCGCGAGAGCGCCCGCGAGCAGGTACCAGCGTTCGGGCATGAGGCAGACTGCCGCAAGCCCTACGCACCACCACATCCCGATCTCGCCGAGATAGTTGGGATGGCGGGCGTACTTCCACAGCCCCGTGCGGATGAAATTCCCCGTGCGGTGCCTGCGGTAGCGGTGCATTTCGACGTCCGCCGCCCCCTGCAACAGGACGAAGAGGAGGGAGCCCGCAAAAAAGACCGCGCTCCCCGCGTTGAAGGCGGGGTGATATACCGCCGTAAACACGGCGGGCAGCACGCATCCATAGACGACGAGCGTGGGAACGAGGTGGATCCCGACGAAATTGACGAAGAAGTACGCCTTGCCCGTTTTCTCCGCGAGCATGGTGTAACGCCAGTCCTGATGGGTGAGCCCGCGGAAGGTATATGCCCAGTTCGCCGTGAGCCTTACTCCCCAGACGATGACCGCGATAAGGGGCAGAAGGGTTGCCGCCGTGGCGGGGTTGAAGAGGGCGAAGGCGATGAGGATGACGATGGGCTGGACGCTCCAATAGGGGTCGTAGACGGAGGCGTTCCCGAAGAGCAGGCTGAACGCAAACACGACGACGGTCGAAACGACGTCGGCGATGAGGAGCGAGAGCCAGAAGGGGAGGGGAAGGGCGAGATAGACGGCGATCCCCGCCCCGCCCGCCAGAAGATAGACGGCGGCGAGAATGACGTAGCTCCACGCCCGGCTTTGTACAGGTTTTATCATTTTTTCCTCCGTATTTCGCGGCGCGCCCCAAGCGGCGCCCGAAAAGAGCGTTCGCGGCGCACCTTTTTCCGCTGTAAGGAACGGGGGCACGCCCCAAAGCATGCCCCCACGTTGTTATTTTGCGAGACTTTGCTTGGCTTTCCGGACGACGTTTTCCACCGTGAAGCCGAATTTCTCAAACAGTTTGGGCGCGGGCGCGCTGGCGCCGAAAGTCGTCATCGCGACGATCTCGCCCTTGTCGCCCGCATACTTGTACCAGCTGTAAGGGCTCGCCGCTTCCACGCAAACGCGCGCCGTTACCGCCTTGGGGAGCACGCTCTCCCGATAGCGCTCAGACTGCTTTTCGAATTCTTCGATGCAGGGCATGGATACAACGCGCGCCTTGATGTTCTCTTCTTCGAGCGCCGCCTTCGCCTTGACGCAGAGCTCCACTTCCGAACCGCTTGCGATGAGGAGCACGTCGGGCGTGCCCTTGCAATCTTCGAGCACATAGCCGCCTTTGAGCGCTTCAAGCCCGCTTCCCGCATATTGCGGCAGGTTCTGCCGCGTTAAAACGAGGGCGGTGGGAGCGGTGCCCGTGAGCGCGGAGATCCACGCCGCCGCCGTCTCCTTCCCGTCCGCGGGGCGGTAGACCTTCATGTTGGGAATGGAGCGGAGGGCGATGAGCTGTTCCACGGGCTCGTGGGTAGGACCGTCCTCGCCGACGCCGATCGAATCGTGCGTGAGAATATACACGACGGGGATATTCATGAGCGCGGAGAGGCGCATCGCATGTTTGCAGTAGTCGGAGAAGATGAAGAAGGTGGAGCAGTATGCGTGAAGCCCGCCGTGGAGCTGCATGCCGTTCGCGATCGCCGCCATCGCGTGTTCGCGGATGCCGAAATGCATGTTCCTGCCCGCGTAACTTCCCGGTCCGAAGTCCCCGTAGGTGATCGTATCGGTATTCTTCATGTCGGAGAGGTTGGAGGGCGCGAGGTCGGCGCTTCCGCCCATGAGGGAGGGCACTTTTGCCGCGATCTTTTGGAGCACCTGCGCCGAAGTCTGGCGGGTCGCCATCGGTTTTTCGAACGCGAAGAGCTCTTCGCAATGGGCGAGATCGGGAAGTTCGCCCTTCATCGCCGACTTATATTCCGCGGCGAGTTCGGGGTATGCCTTTTCGTATTCGGCGAACATCGCCTTCCACGCCCGCTCGCGCTTTGCCCCTCTTCTGCCCGCCGTGGCGGTGTGCTTCAACACCTCTGCGGGAACTTCGAAGGGCGCCCACGTCCAGCCGAGCTTCTCCTTGGTCTTTTGCAGATTCTCGGCGCCGAGCGGGGAACCGTGGCACTTGTGGCTGCCTTCGAGCGGGGTGCCGTAGCCGATCTTGGTCTTGCAGATGATGATGGAGGGCTTTTTCGTCTCCTTCTGCGCCTTTCTGATGGCGCCGGCGATCATCATCACGTTATCGGGATTTTCCACGAGATCGACCTTCAATACCTGCCAGTTCTGCGCCTTGAAGCGGGCGGCGACATCCTCTTTGAACGTGATGTCGGTATTCCCTTCGATCGTAATGTCGTTGTCGTCGTAAAAGACGATGAGCTTGCCGAGCTCGTGCGTCCCCGCAAAGGAGCAAGCCTCATAGGAGATGCCCTCCTCCAAGCAACCGTCGCCCACGAGCGCGTAGGTGTAGTGGTCTACGACGGGGAAGCCCTCGCGGTTGAATCTTGCGGCGAGATGCGCCTCGGCGACCGCCATGCCCACGGCGTTTGCGATGCCCTGCCCCAAAGGTCCCGTCGTCGTTTCGATGCCGACCGTGTGACCGTATTCGGGATGTCCGGGCGTCTTGCTTCCGAGCTGGCGGAAATTCATGAGGTCCTCGATTTTGAGCCCGAAGCCATAGAGATAGAGGAGGGAATAGTTGAGCATGGAGCCGTGCCCCGCGGACAGGACGAAACGGTCGCGGTCGTCCCACTTCGGGTCCTTGTTGTTGAACTTCAAAAAGTTCTGCCACAGGGTGTAGGCAATGGGCGCGGAGCCGAGAGGAAGTCCGGGGTGCCCCGAATTCGCCTTCTGGATCGCCTCCGCAGACAAAATGCGGATGGCATTGATGGTCGTCTGTTTCATGATATATCGTTCTCCTTTATGATTTCGATTTTTTTCTTTTTGCGGTTACTTTCCCAACGCCTTTTCGAGGGGGGAGAGGTCGAGGAAGCCGTACGCCTTCAAAAATCCGTACAGCTCTTCCAAAATGAGCGCCGTGCCGCCCGCGCGGTCGCTCTCTGCGTTGACGGGCATGATCGGCTCGTGCAGGCTCATGCGGACGAGCACCCAGCCGTCGCCGTGCGCCCCGTCGAAATTGACGCGCGCCCCCTCGTAATTTTCCGCCGCGAGGGAGAGATAGGGCGTCTTTTCCGCCGCCGCTTTGAGATCTTCGATCACCTGTCCGCCGAGCGCCTTGAAATCGGTTCCGGGGACGAAGCCCAGCCTGATCTCTCTCGCCTCGGCGGGTTCGGGCAGACCGGAGATGAGCTCCATGAGGTCCTTTCCCTCCTTCGACGCCTTTGCGAGCGCGATGAGGAGGCGGGTGACGAGGTATGCCCCGTCGTCGAGGAAGTAATTCTCTTTGAGCGCCGCATGTCCGCTCGTCTCGATGGCGAGAGGGGAATATTTGCCCTCGGCGTTCAGACGTTTGCTCTCGTTGATCACGTTTTTATATCCCCGTTTGAAACGGTGGTGCACGCCGCCGCGTTCACGGATAAAGCGGGTAAGCCCGTCGCTCGTGACCGAATCGGTCACGATGTACGCCCCCTTTTGCTCTTCGAGCAGGATGGCGGAGATGAGCGCGATGAGGCGGTTGCGGTTGATCTCTTCCCCCGTCGAGGAGACGGCGCCCGCGCGGTCTACGTCGGTATCGAAGATCACGCCGAAGTCGGCGTGGCTGCGCCTGACCGCTTCGCACACCGAAGCCATCGCCTGCGCGTTTTCGGGATTCGGGATATGGTCCGGGAATCTGCCGTCTGGCTCCAAGAACTGCGAGCCCGTCGTATCCGCGCCGAGGGGCTTCAAGACGAGGCTCTCGTAAAAACCGCCCGCGCCGCCGCCCGCGTCCACCACGATGCGCTTGCCGCGGAGAGGTTCTTTCTCCCCCGTCGCCCTCCTTACCATCCCGACGAGCCCTTCGGCGTAGCGGGCAAGATAGGGGCGCCGTTCTGCGTTCGCGCCTTGCGGCGTCTCTTTTGGCATGGGAAGGGTATTTGCGATCTGCAAGACCTCGGTAAGTTCCGCGCTCTCCAAGCCGCCCTCTTTGAGGAAGAATTTCAGCCCGTTCTTCTGATAGGGCAGATGGCTTGCCGTGATCATCACCGAGGCGTCCGCCCCGAAATCGTCCTGCAAAAGCATGAACATCGAGGGGGTGGAAGAGAGCCCCGTGAGGATGACTTTTCCCCCTTCGGAGAGGATCCCCCGCGTTACGAGCGCAGAGAGACGGTCCGCCGAGAGGCGCGAGTCGTGTCCGACGGCGACGGTCGGCTTTTTGCCGAGCTTTTGTTCCGTCCACTTGCAAAACGCCGCCGAGATCGTGGCGACCGCTTCGTCGGTGAGCGTGACGGGATCTCCTTCGACCCCCGCGATCGCGGTGCCGCGGACGTCCGTCCCGTTTTTGAGATGCAGATAATCTGCCATAATTTCACCCCGCGGAAATTTTTTCCATACAGCATTATTATACCGACATCCGCCCTTTTTTTCAAGGGTTTTGAAAAAAAATTCCCGAAAAATACGAGAAAACCGAAAATGTTCTTGCATGCCGCGGAAAATTATGTTATAATGTGAACAGATTGCGGACAGAACGCCGCGGGAACGCCGATCCCGTCGCCGCGGACGGCTTTGCACCGCAAGCATTTTGTGGAGAGTATCTGAGAAAATGTATCAATTTACCCTTTCGAGCGATTCGACCTGCGATCTCTATCTGAGCGAGTTCGAGGAGAACGACATCAAGCATGTCCCGCTCACCTTCCATGTGGAAAAAAACGGCGTGATGACCGAGCGGCTTGACGAGTTTTCCGAATACAGGCAGTATGTCGATTTTTACAACGAGCTGAGGGCGGGAGCGTTCTCCAAGACCGCGATGCTCAATTACGACGCGCATGTAAGCCACTTTACCCGCCTTGCCAAGGAGGGCGCAAAAGACGTTCTGCACTTTACCATCTCTTCGGGGCTCGCCCGCACGAAGGAGGTCGCCGCGCAGGCGGCGGCGGACGTCAAAAAGATCTATCAGGATCTCAACGTGTATGTGTGCGACCCCCTCACCGCCACGGTGGGGCAGGGGTGCCTCGTGCGCATCGCCTGCGATTGCAGGAACAAGGGCATGACGGCGCAGGAAACGCTCGATCTTTGCAATTCCCTCCGCCTCCATATCCAGCATTTCATCGTGGCGGACGATCTCAACTACCTCAAAAAGGGGGGACGGATCTCTCCCGCCGTCGCCGCGATCGGGAGCGTGCTCAACGTAAAGCCGATCATCTCCTTCGATAGGGAGGGGAAGCTCGATTCCATCGCGAAGGTGCGCGGCGCGAAAAAGGCGATCGCCTTCATCAAGGACAAGCTGAAAAAGGAAGGTCCCGACCCCGACTATAACTACGTGTTCATCGTGCATACCGATAACGAACCCGCCGCCGAGGAGCTCACCGCCTTCGTGCGCGAAAATTTCGGGATCGAGCCGCACACCCAGATCATGGGTCCCGTCATCGGCTCCCACGTCGGTCCCGGCGCGTTCGCACTCGGATATATTTCGAAAAGCGAAAGAAACGAATTCTGAAAACGTTGAAAAAAAGCCGCCCGCGCAAACTTGCGCGGGCGGCGTTCTTATCTGTTTTTCTATAAGCAATGCGGGTTTATACGAGATAGGCGGGGTCGGGTGCGGCGCCCGCGAGCGCCTTCTGCTGCTCTTCGTAACCGGGCTTGCCGAGGAGGGCGAACGTCGCCTTTTTGCCCGCTTCCACGCCGGGCTGGTTGAAGGTGTTGATGTTCAGCATCGCCCCCGCGTACGCCGTTTGCAGTTCGAACAGGAAGAGGAGCTGACCGAGCGTGAACTCGTTGAGTTCGGGAAGCGTTATCGTGTAGTTGAGCCGCCCCGCCTTCGTGAGCGCGAAAGCGGTCGCCCTGTTTTCCGCCCGGATGAGCTCTTCCATCGTGTGTCCGCCGAGGAAACTTACGTCGGGAATGCCCTCGCAACCGTGCGGAATGGGGAATTTCTCCTTATATCCGCCCACGGAGAGGAAGGTGACGACTTTATCGAAGGGACCTTCGGTGTAGAGCTGGACCTGCGAGTGCTGGTCGGTGACGCCGAGCGCCTTTACGGGGGTCTGCCCTACGTTGCAGGGCTTGCCGTCGAGCGTTTCGTTCTTGCCGAGCGATTCCGCCCAGAGCTGTGCGTACCAGTCGGAGATGTATTTGAGGTTGTCCGAATAGGGGAGCATGACCCCGATGTTCTTGCCGTCGTTCATCGCGATATATTGCAGGGTCGCGCAAAGGAGCGCGGGGTTCTTTTTGAGATCGGCGCTCTTGCAGAGCTTGTCCATATAGGCGGCGCCCTTCAAGAGGAGTTTAATGTCTATGCCGAGCACCGCCGCGGGCAAAAGCCCAACGGGGGAGAGCTCGGAAAATCTTCCGCCCACGCCGTCGCCGAGCACAAAGCTCTTTACGCCGCCGAGCTCTTTGGAGATCTTCACGAGGTTGCCGCGGGAGGCGTCTGTCGTGAAAATGAGGTGGTCTTTCACGTTCTCGCCCGCCTTTTTGAGAAGATCGGCCACGATGAGATATTGCGTCATCGTCTCGCTCGTCGCGCCGCTCTTGGAAATGACGTTGAAGCAGGTCTTTTTGATGTCGATCACATCCAAAAGTTCCTTCATGCGGACGGGATCGACGTTGTCCTCCACATAGAACTTGGGACCCTTCCGCTTAGACTTGGGAAGATCGTTGTAATGGAGATGACAGAGGGCGTTGAACGCCATAATGGGACCGAGCGCGCTTCCGCCGATGCCGAGCACCACGAAATAATCGAACTTTTTACGCACGTCTTTCGCCGTCGCGAGAATGTCCGCAACGATCGCGTCCTGGTTGTAGGGGAGCTCCGTCCAACCCATAAAGAGCTCGTCTTTGCCGCGGTTTTCGGCAACATAGGCATGCGCCGCTTTGGCGATCTTCTTGTGGGCGTCGATCGTCTTTTGCGAATAGCCCTTTTCGCCCAAATATTTGTCCGTCATGTTGGTGTAATCCACCGTGACGCGAAGTTTTTTTCTGATTTCGTCTGTCAGTCTCATAAGTTGCCTCCTCAAATTTTATCTTAAAACATTTTAGAATACTTTTTGCCGAAAGTCAAGAGGATAGGAAATATTTTTCGGAAAAAGAAAACCGCCGCGGTTTTTGCAAAGCGCGGCGGGCGGTGGGGGGGGGATCATTTTTTTATCTTACGAAGATTTTGAGTTGATTGTTTCAGTTGCTTTCTTTCGATGATTCCGAGATTTGCAACAGATGAAGTAAATGAGATGAGGGCGCCTGCGAAGCCGATAAATATGCCGTACGAAAAATCTGCATTTATATTTTTTATGTAGAGATCGGGATCGTTCCCGTTGCCCGAACGCAATGCCAATTCACAGGTTGATCCATAAAAGATGTTCGGAGTCGTGATCGTCCCTTGTGCGAATACTCTTTCCGCTCCGTTTTGCTCGATCATCAATGCAATATTTTCTCCCGATTTTATAAAGTGACCGAAATTGCCTTGATTATCTTTCCAATTTTCCTCGTCGAGTTCAATGTAAGCGGTGACACCATGGGTCATTTCGTTTTGCGTTAAATAAAATCTTCCCACATAGTTATGCGTCGCAGCTTCATTAACAGCCCAAAAAACAGTTGTGATTATGCAACAGATCAAAGACAGAGAAAACAATCCTATTGAATTTTGATTTTTCTTGATCCATTTTAATAAATAGAATTTTACAACGGGCGGTTTTAATTGAGGAAGTTTCTTTTCAAGTTCTGCGCAGCAGAGTAGCGAGACACCGTTTAATATAGCAAATACTACGGCAAAAATCAGAATGAGAAGCGGACATGCTTTCAAATTTGCTTCGAGACGATAGACGAAAACGATCAAAACCGTGCCGAGAACGGAGAAGATAAGATATAGCGGAAAGGTGATCCACAATGTACTTCTAAGATATTTGAATGAAGCGGACAGGGAAAACACGGCGATCAACGTCGAAATAACACTAAAGAAAAATAACGTCAATGTGATTGCGTGAAAGATTTGCATAGAGGATCCCCCGAAAATTTTATAGAGATTCCATTGCACGGTAACGAGATCTACATCGGTTTCCAAGACGGGCGCGGCGTAAAACGCCCAAAGTAAAAGAGAATAAAGCAATAGAAGCGCCGCGGGAAGGCTTAGCAGTGCCTTATGAAGGAATTCAGACGGTGAACGCCGTATTGCTTCAAACAATCTAACCAAGGAGCTTTTTGGATTTTTTATAATTTCGTACAGATAGACGCCGACGACGATGATAACAAATAGACAGGAAAATACCAAAATAAGAATAGGGCATGCGCCCACCTGCATTCCAAACTGTCCTATTTTCACGGTCAGAATTATGCCGAGTATAAAAAACGCCGATAGGGAAATAAGCGCAAGCAAAGCGGATAGGCATTGATGGCTTTTGGCGGCGGCAAACAGACTTATGAAGGCTACGATAAAAATAACCGCGGAACATATGAACAAAGATAAGATCAGTGCGTAGAATTCGGAAATTTCAGCAGCATAAATTTGATACAGGTTGCCCTCGATCGTACCGATCAGAATATTTGCGCTGAATACGGGTGCGGCATAAAACGCCCAAACCAAAAGGGAAAACAGAAGCAATAGTACTGCGGGGATATATTTCAAGAATGCTTTGATCTTTTCTCTGAATGAAACAGAGGATTTTAACGCGGCTCTTGTATCATATTCGTTTGCCGTGGGTGGGGTACTTTTTACAGTGGAAGAGGTGGGTATGGACATCGAAGGAAGGCTGTGTCCGCATTCTGTGCAGAATTTGGCTCCGATCGGGACAAGAGTTTTACAATTCGGGCAGAGACGTTCGCCCGTGGACGGATTTCCGCATTCGGGGCAGAATTTGCCCTCGAACTCTGTGCCGCATTTGAGACATTTGTTCATTTGCATTTCTCCTTTATAAAAAAAGTGTGTTCCCGAAAGGAAACACACTGCGTTGGTATCTCCGATCAGGTTACCACACACAAATCGTATATTGCATAAGCTCTGTTAAGTTGCGACATGCAAAGAGATACGCAATGCCTAAATTGCGCTACTTAACAAAGTTTATGAATTTGTGTGTGGTGAGTTCAGTATAGCACAGCCAAAACATTTTTACAAGTATTTGCGAGAATTTTATGTAAAAAGAAACGCCCGCCGCGGTTTTGGCAAAAACCGCGGCGGGCGGTGGGGTGGCTAAATAGACTGTGGCGACCCTTCGACTGCGCTACGCTCCGTTCAGGGTGACGTTTTAGAACAAAGGACACCAC
>CANRNP010000025.1 GCA_947632015.1 uncultured Clostridia bacterium
GTCGCCCCGCGCGAAGTTCTGATTCTCTAAGCGCGGCACGAGCACGAAGTGCGAAGTAGGAATCGCCATTTCTAATTACGTCATGTTGAGCCGCCACGAAGTGGCGTGTCGAAACATCGCCTCAGCGTTAAGACTGCGGCGACCCTTCGACTTCGCTCCGCTCCGTTCAGGGTGACGGATTAGAAGCGGCTCAGGGTGACGGATTTTTTCTTGCCCTCCCCCGCGCATTCGCGCGGGGGAGAGCAAATGAACCCTGCGCTCCCCCGTTCTTCTTGCTTCGCATGTTCAAAAAAGAAAAAAAATTGCAAAATGTTTGATAATGCAAAAAATTATTCTAATATGAACGCATGCGCGCAAAAAAAGACGGAAAAATAAAGAAAATTTTTTTCAAAACCCATTGACAAACGCTTCATTCTGTATTAGAATCTAAGCAGGAAAATTTACTTTCACAAAAAGGGGAATTTATGAAAAAATTGCAAAAACATTTGAAAATGTTGCTTTGCCTCATGGTGTCCGCGGTGATGCTCTTTACCTGCGCGCTCGTCGGTTGCGGCGAACAGTCCGCTCCGCCGGTCGATGAGGACCCGCCCACGGTGACGCCGGGTCCCGGCGACAAAGACCCTGACGACAAAGAGCCCGATGACAAAGAACCCGATGACAAGGAGCCCGACGACAAGGATCCCGACGAGAAAGACCCTGAGGAACAGCAGCCGCAGGAAAAGCCGTTCGCGGTGGAATACCGTGCAGATTATGCGCCCGAGGCGTTCGGCGAAGTGACGAACGAGATCACCGAGCTGGGAAGCGGCGTGCACCTCGTTGCAAACAAGCTCAAAAAGACGAACGGGCAGGATGTCGTCGTCTACGCCATTGAAGTCGATCTCAATAAGGCGAACATCGTCGCGGGGACGAAGAACAACGCAGCGGAGACATTCGCCTATGAAAAAGCCGCGCCCTATGCAATGGCGCAGGCGTGGGAAAAGCAAACGGGCGGACACGTCTATTCCTCCCTCAACGCCGACTTTTTCGGCAGCTATTGCGTAAACGCCTTCGTGAAAGACGGCTTCATCATCAAAGACGGTCATAACGACAACGGCAATTACGACTATCGGGAAGGCGCTTCCGACGTCCCCGCTTCCGCGCCCATGCTCTTCGGCGTGAAGGGGACGACGGCGCAGATCGCGCCCATACAGGCATACGAGGGCGATCCGACTTCCGCCGAAGTCAAAAAGGAGCTCGTCAAGGCAAAACTCTCCTATGCGATCGCTTACGGCGATAAGCTGATCGATTTCCGCCAGAACGCTACGCTCTCTGCAAGTTACATCTCTTTGCGCACCGAGGGGCAGAGCGGCGCCCAGCGGAAGGGATATGCCGTAAAGGTCGATACCTCGGCGGGGATCACGAATCTCACCGTGCTCGAAGTGACGGAAGTCACTTCGTCAACGCGCTTTACGGCGGGCGCGGGTTACGGCTATCTGCAATCCACCGATATGCTCTCCGAGATCCACGACTATCTCGCCTCGCTCAAACCGGGCGACAAGATCTCCCTCGCCGTCTCCTCTCCCGACGGAACATGGGACGGCTATGAGACCATTCTCGGTTGCCGTCAGGCGCTCGTTGTGAACGACGCGATCGCCGAAACCGTTAAATTAGAAAACAGCAACAGCGCGCAGAGCCCCGACGTGCCCCGCTCGGCGGTCGGCATCAAGCCGGACGGCAACGTCGTCATCTTCGCGGTCGAATCGATGTATTACGGCAAGAAGAACAAGGAGGGCGATACGCACGGCATGAATCTTCCCGAACTTGCGCAATTCGCCTACTACTACGGTTGCACGCAGGCGGCGAATTTCGACGGCGGCGGCTCCACCCAGCTCGTCGTGCGCGGCGAAAACGAGGAGACGGGCAGAGTGATCGTCCGCTCTTCCGATACGGCGAGCACGGGGCTTACGAGCACCCGCGTCGTCATGAACGGCATTTTGGTCACTTCGAGGAAAGAGGGATGAACGTCTTTACTTTCGACCCGAACATGACGGGCAATTTGCCTTTCCCGACGGGGCTTTTATGGCGGAGCGCCAAAGATCCCTGCTTCGGGCTGTACGGCACGGACGCCAAAGAGGAGGCGGGCTATTACCGCCTCACTGCTTCCGAGCGCGACCTCATCCGCCCCGTTAACGACGGCGAGGCGTGGTTCGGCGAGCATTCTTCGGGGATCTGCGTGCGGTTCGAAACGGACAGTTCCGCGATCAACGTGCGCGTGAAGCTCCGCGAGAAATTCGGCATGACGAATATGACGCAGATCGGTCAGTGCGGCATGGACCTCTACGTCTTTGACGAACGGGCGGGGGAGTTCGTCCTGCACGAAGTGGCGCGTTACGAATTCGACGCCACGGAGTACGAAGTGCCCCTCAGCCACTTTTTGAATTCCCCGCGCTCGCCGCGGAAATATATCCTCTATCTCCCCCTCTATATGGCGGTGGAATCGCTTGAAATCGGGCTCGACGGCGACGCCTTTGTCCGCCCTCTCCCCTTCGAAAAGGGGATACGTGTGGGCATTTACGGCACGAGCATCGTCCACGGGTGCGCGGCGTCCCGTCCGGGGCTCGCTCCTGCGGCGCGCCTCTCCCGCGCGCTCGGCGCGGAAGTTCTCAACTTCGGTTTTTCGGGCGTCGCCTTCATGGAGCGGGAAATGGGGGAGATCCTCGGCAAGCGACGGCTCGGCTGTCTCATCGTGGATACCGAGCCCAACGCGGGGGTAGACGAGCGCCTGCGCGACAACTGCGCTCCCTTCCTCGACCGCTTTTTCAAGTTCGATCCGACCGCAAAAGTCGTGCTCTATTCCCGCGTGCCCTTCGCGCTCGACTTCTACGACGGTTACCGCGCCCGCATGGCGGAATATTATCGGGACTTTTTGCGAAAGACGGCGGCGGATTACCGCAAAAAGGGATACGCCGTGAGATTCGCGGACGGGTTCAAGCTCTTCCGCGGCAATATCGGGGAATATTCGACGGACGGCATCCACCCCAACGACGTAGGCATGCTCATGCTTGCCCGCTCTTACCGGCGGGAGATCGCAAAATTCGGAGGAGAACTCAAATGAAAAAGATCGTTATGCTCCCGCTCGACGAGCGTCCCTGTAATTATCTCTATCCGCAGATGATGCCGAAGGCGGACTTCGAGCTCTTGCTCCCGCCGAGGGAGATCATGGGGGACAAAAAGCGGGCGGGCGACCCCCAAAAGATCGCCGCATGGCTGCTCGAAAACATCGGGGAAGCCGACGCCTGCATCCTCTCGCTCGATACCCTCGTCTACGGCGGGATCGTCCCTTCGCGGCTACATGAACTGCCGCTCGAAGAGCTTCTGCGCCGCGCGAAAACGGTGGAGACCTTGCGGGAGAAAAATCCCCGCATGAAGCTCTACCTTTTCCAGCTCATCATGCGCTGCCCCGACTATTCCCATTCGGACGAAGAGCCCGATTATTACGACCTTTGCGGCAGGGAGATCCATCTCTTCGGCAGATACACCCATCTCGAAAAATTAGGCAAACTTACCAAAGAGGACGCGGAGGACTTTGTGCGGGTGAAGGAAAAGACCGCGCCCTACATCGGCGATTATCTTTCCCGCCGCGATAAAAATCTTGCCGTGCTCGAACACGATCTGCAATACATCGCAAACGGCACGGCGGACTATTTCATCGTCCCGCAGGACGACGCGGCGGTGTACGGGTTTACTTCGATGGACCAGATGCGCGTCCGCAACTTCCTCAAAGAGAACTCCCTGCACCTCAAAACGGCAATGTACCCCTCGGCGGACGATACGGGGCTCATTCTGCTCGGACGGGCGGTCGCGGAGCTTTCGGGCATCCGTCCCAAGATCTTTGTGCATTACGCGAGCACGAAGGCGGAGGGGGTCGTCCCGTGGTTCGAGGACAGAGCCCTCGGCGAAACGGTAAAATATCATATTCTCGCGGTGGGCGGTCGGCAGGTCTATTCCCTGCCGGAAGCGGACATCGCGCTCTGCGTCAACATGGGCTCCGGCATGTTCCACGGCGAAGATCCGGGCTACGTTCAGGCATACGACGTAGACCGCAATCTGGGCGAATTCGTCAATTTCATCGAATACGCGCTCGGTTGCGGCAAGCTCGTCGCGGTGGGGGACGTCGCCGCCTGCAACGGGGCGGACGTCGAACTTCTGCGCCTTCTCGACCGCGAAGGGCTGCTCTTGAAGCTCCATGCCTACGCGGGCTGGAATACCTCTTCCAACACCCTCGGCACCGCGGTCTGCCAGAGCGTCTTGTATCTTGCGGGAAAGGACGACGCGGGCAGGATCTCCTTCCTTCTCCACCGCTACTATGAGGACGCGGGATACATGGCGCATACCCGCAAATATGTCACAGAAAAACTGCTTCCCGGCTGGGGGCTCGATTATTTCCATGCCGACGGCGAGGAGGGCAAAGTCGCTTCCGCCGTGCGGGAAGAGATCGTGCGCTACATGTCGGAGACCTTCCCCTCCCTTTCGGAGCGGGTGAAGAAGGTGCATATCCGCATGCCGTGGCGCAGAATGTTCGAAACGGAGGCCATCCTCGAACTCAAATGAAAATCGGTATCGACATCGGCGGAACCACCGTAAAGGGGGCGCTTTTCGACGGCGCGGAGCTCGTTTCAGAGCGAGAGGCTCCCACCCGCGGCAGGGAGGGGAGAGAGGCGATCTTTTCCTCTCTCTTTTCGGTGATCGAGGCGCTTTTGCAAGAGGGGAAGAACGTCAGTCTCCTCGGCGTCTCTTCGGCGGGAAATATCGACCCCGTCCGCGGCGTTTGCGTGTACGCCACCGAAAATCTCATGGGCTGGACGGGTGTAGACCTCAAAGGGACGCTCGAAGCGCGCTACCGCCTCCCCGTTACGGTCGATAACGACGCGGTGTGCGCCCTCAAAGCGGAACTTCTCTTCTATCCGGGTCTGAAAAACGTCACCATGCTCACCTTCGGCACGGGGGTGGGCGGCGCGAGCCTGATCGGCGGGAAGATCGTCCGCGGCGAACATTTCGACGGCGCGCGCTGGGGGCACGTCACCCTCGTGGAGGGGGGCAGGCGTTGCTCCTGCGGCAAGCTCGGCTGTGCGGAGAGCTATCTCTCGGCGACGGCGCTCTTAGCCCGCGGCAGGGAAAAATTGCCCCTTCTTTCGGACGTGAAGGAACTCTTTGGGCTCTATGCGGCGGGAAATGCACAGGCGCATGCCGTTTTAGACGAATTCGGGGGCTATCTCAACCGTCTGCTCGGCGTCATCCGCGCGCAGGCGCACCCCGAAGTCATCATTCTCGGCGGCGGCATGGCGCAGTCGGAAGAGATCATCCTGTCTCTCATCGAAAACAAATCGGACGTCGCCTTCGCCCGCCTCAAAAACCGCGCGGGCGTCGTCGGCGCGATCTTAGGGTAATTGCCCGAAAAAGTATCTACGTTCACGGAGAAATGATATGAAATTCGATATTTTGTCGGAAGAACTTCGCGAAGCGGCGAGCGAGCTTGCCTGCTTCGGGATCGAGACGGGCGAAGGAATTCCCGTCGAATGCGCCGAAGGGGACTTCAAGATCGCCTGCGACGGCGCAAAAATAGTAATTTCCGTGCGGAAGCGGGTCGAGTTTTTCTACGCGCTCAAATTGCTCGCGGACGAAGGGCTCCCCGAAGCGGGACGCCCGCTCTGCCCCGTCTCCCGCTTCGACGATCTCACCTATATGCTCGACTGTTCGCGCAACGCCGTCCCCAAAGAGGAGACGCTCAAAGAGCTCATCCGCCATCTCGCGGTCCTCGGCTACGACAGCCTCGGACTTTATATGGAAGATACCTTCCTCGTAAAGGAATATCCCTACTTCGGCTATTTGCGCACCCCCTTCCGCAAGGAGGACATCCGCGCCGCGGACGAATATTGCAAGCGGTTCGGCATCGAGCTCGTGCCCTATATCCAGACGCTCGCCCACTTCAACACCCTCACCCGCCATTACGCGATGGAGGGTCTGTTCGATACGGGCGACATCTTGCTCTGCGGAAGCGAGGAGACCTACCGCTTCCTCGATGCGCTCGTCTCGGCGTGCGCGGAATATTTCACTTCCCGCAACATCAACATCGGCATGGACGAGGCGTACATGCTTGGGCGGGGGCGCTATCTCGACGGAAACGGCTACCGTCCGCGCTTCCGCATCATGGCGGAGCACTTGGAGCGGGTGGTCAAGATCTGCGAGAAATACGGGTTCGCCGCTCCCATGATGTGGTCGGACATGTTCTTTTCGCAGGCGATGAGCGCGCAGTACGGCGGCGATCTGCCCGCCGGCGTGGCGGAAAGTCTCCCTTCAAACGTCGAGCTCATCTACTGGGACTACTGCTCGGTAGACGAAAAGCACTACGCGGCGATGATGAAAAAGCACCGCGTTTTCGCAAATCCCGTCGGGTTTGCGGGCGGCGCGTGGAAGTGGCTCGGCTACACCCCCGATAACCGCTATGCGCTCGCCTCCTGCCGCGCGGCGGCAAAGGCGTGTATCAGCAGCGGGATCCGCCGCTTTGTCGTCACCGGTTGGGGGGATAACGGCGCGGAATGCTCCGTCTTTTCCACCCTTCCCGCCCTCCTCGCCTGCTCCCGCTACCGCTACGGAAAGTTCGCCGTGGACGGGGAATTCCGCCGCAGTTTCGAGCGGCTCGCGGGGATGAAATACGAGCGGTTCATGGCGATCGATCTGTGCAACCGCGTTACGAAAAACCGTTGCGTGGAGGAGAAGAACAGCGCGAACAAGTATCTGCTCTTCAACGACGTGCTTCTCGGCACCCTCGATACGACGGTCTATGACGGGCTCGGCGAATTATACGCCTCCCATGCGCGCAAGCTCTCGGCGGCAAAGCGGGTCGCGGGGCGCTGGGAATACCTCTTCGAAACGCAGTACCGTCTTGCCCGCGTGCTCGCGATCAAGGCGGATATGGGCATCAAACTGCGCAAGGCGTACCGCGCCCACGATCTGCCCGCGCTCGCAGAGCTTGCAAAAAAACTCGCGCTTCTTTCCAAGGAGATCGAGCTCTTCTACGCCGCCCTGCTCGCGCAATGGGAGCGGGAGAACCGCGCGAACGGCTTCGACGTGCAGGACATCCGCGTCGGCGCGCTCAAACAGCGGGTCCTCTCGGCAAGGCGCAAACTCAAAGCGTTTCTCGAAACGGGCGCGCCCATCCCCGAATTAGAGGAAGAATTGCTCGACCACATGGGGCACGGCGAAGCCTTCGAAATAGACCCCGATCAATGCGAATGGCGTTGGCGGCGGATGACTTCGGTCAACGTCAACGAATAAGGAGATGCTTATGAAATACCGTTTCGGACATCCGTTTTTTACGGACGCGCTCGTGACCGACATCCCGCTTGCCGCGGGGGCTCCAAAATACTTTTCCGTCTCGGAGCGGGAGGGGAACACGGTGCTCTCCTGCCCGCTCGATCCCTCCGCCGTCGTGTACGGGCTGGGGGAGCAGATGCGCGGGATCAACAAGCGCGGCTGGCTGTATGAGAGCTGGAACACGGACGACCCCATCCACCACGAGGGACGCACGGCTCTTTACGGCGCCCATAACTTTTTCGTCGTGGACGGAAAGGAGCGCTTCGGCGTGTTTCTCGACTGCGCGGGCAGGGTCTCCTACGACGTCGGCTATACCGATCCCGCCGTCCTCGAAATTACCGCGCGCGATTTCGACCTCTGCGTTTTCGAGGGGGAGAGCGTCCTCGAAATCATCAAAAAGTTCAGAACGTCGATCGGAAAGAGCTACATTCCCCCCAAGTGGGCGTTCGGTTTCGCGCAGTCCCGCTGGGGGTACAAGAGCGAGGAGGACATCCGCGAAGTGTACGAAAACTATCGCTCGCGCGGGCTTCCGCTCGACATGATCTTTCTCGACATCGATTACATGGAGCGCTTCAAAGACTTCACCGTAGACCGCTCCCGCTTCCCCGACCTTAAAGGGCTGGCGGCGGAGATGAAGGAAAAGGGGGTCCGCCTCATTCCTATTATCGACGCGGCGGTCAAGGCGGAAGAGGGCTATCCCGTCTACGAAGAGGGGATAGAGAAGGGCTATTTCTGCAAGGACGCGGAGGGAAAACCCTTCGTCGTCGGCGTATGGCCGGGGAACAGCGTCTTGCCCGACGTCCTTTCTCCCGACGCGCGCAAATGGTTCGGCGGGCAATACCGCGTTCTGCTCGATCAAGGCGTCGAGGGCTTCTGGAACGACATGAACGAGCCCGTGCTCTTTTACAGCGAGCGGGGGCTCAGCCGGGCGCTCGGCATCGCCTCCGAAACGAAGGAGATCGGCTGTCTTGCCGACTACGAGCGGGTGAGCGGCGCCTTTGCGACGTTGCAGAACAACGAGGAGGACTACCGCTCTTTCTACCATGAAACGGAGTACGGAAGGGTGCGGCACGACGAAGTCCACAACCTCTACGGCTATTACATGACGCGCGCGGCGGCGGAATATTTCCAAACATACGCTCCGGGGAAGCGGTATCTTCTGTTCTCCCGCTCCTCCTGCGTCGGCATGCACCGCTACGGCGGCGTATGGACGGGGGACAACAGCTCCTGGTGGTCCCATCTTCTGCTCAACCTGCAACAATTACCGGGGCTGAACATGTGCGGATTCCTCTATGCGGGCGCCGACGTGGGCGGCTTCGGCGGGAACGTCACGGAAGAGCTCCTGCTCCGCTGGATCGCGCTCGGCGTGTTCGTCCCGCTCATGCGCAACCACTCCACGCTCTGTTCGCGGCGGCAGGAATGCTACCGTTTCGGCGATACGCAGGTCTTTCGCGATCTGCTCGGCGTCCGCTATGCGCTTTTGCCCTATCTTTACAGCGAATTCGTGCGTTGCGCGCTCAACGGGGAAATGCTCTTCCGCGCCATCGCGATGGACTTTCCCGGCGACGAGCGGGCAAGGTCGGTGGAGGACCAGCTCTTTGTGGGCGACAGTCTCATGATCGCGCCCGTTTACACCCAGAACGCGAAGGGGCGCTACGTCTATCTGCCCGAACGGATGAAGCTCATCCGCATGCGCGCGGGCGACCGCTATACCGAAGAGATCCTCGAAAAGGGGGACCATTACATCTCCGTGCCCGTAGAAGAGATCGTGTTCTTTTTGCGGGAGGGGAAGGCGTTGCCCCTCGCCGCGCCCGCGGAAAACGTCGCCTCGCTGGACGAAGAGCGGCTTTCGTGGATCAAATTCCTCAACGCGCCCGCCGAGGTGCGCCTCTGCCGCGACGACGGCGTCACTCTGCCGACGGAGGAAAATTTCGTAACGATCCGTTTGGAGCCCTGATATGACAGTCCGAAGCATTGCCTCCCAAAGCGAACTCATCTCACTCGCCCTGTCCTTCGGCGTGCCGGCGGAGGCGGCGGAAAAACTCGTCTGGGAAGAGGAAGCGTCCGCGCTCATCCCCCTTTTGAACGACCCTCTCCGCGCAGAGGAGGGGGCGGAAGAACTGCATGAGCTGTTACAGCCCGACGAAGGGGGCTACCGTATTTTGTCCGCCATGCTCCGCGCGTCGGCTTCGGCTCCCGTGACCGGAAGCGAAGCGCTCTACCGCGGCACAATGTCCGTGTTCGGGCGGTTTGTCAAAGAGCACAGGGCGAGCTTCGGCAGCTACGGCTTCGACCGCTGGTTCTGGACGTGGCGGCAGACGAGCGGGCTCCTCGTGCGGGTGGGAAGCCTCGAATACGAGCGGACGGACGAAGGGATCTCCATCCACATTCCGTCGGACGCCGATCTCCGCCCCGAAGCGGTGAAGGATTCTGTGCGCGCCGCAAAGGAACTGCTCGGCGAGAGGGAATATTTTTGCCGCTCGTGGATGCTCTCCCACAAACTCAAAAAACTCTTGCCGGAGGGGTCCAACATCCTGCGTTTCCGCGCCATGTTTCACAGGTTCGAATACTTTCCCAACGACGCGGGCTATCTTCTCTGGGTGTTCAAGGATCCGTCCCTTGCCCCGAAGGACTTCCCCGAAGACACGTCTTTGCAGCGAAAGATGAAAAATTTTGTAATTCACGGCGGAAAAGTGGGCGCATCGCACGGGTTTTTGCGTAAGTTTTGAAGATTTATTTCATTTTTACTGAAAGTTATGCAAAAAATCGAGAATGCTTGACAAAATCTCCCAAACAACTTAAAATAGGCAACGGCATGAAATGCAAAGGGGCGTAAACCGTCCAAACTTGTCCGAAAAGCGCACATCACGCACGAAAAATCGGAACAAAAGACTGCAAAAGCATAAGGAGGAGAGGGTATGCCGAGCGGCAACATCAAGAACAAGATCGCGATCATGCGGGAGGGGAAGCTCACCAAGAGCCAGCGCAAACTTCTCGACTATTTCGAAACGGTCGATCACAAGCGGGTGATCTACATGTCGATCACCGATCTCGCGTCCGCCACGGGCGTTGCGGAGGCAACCGTCCTTCGCTTTTGCCGTTCTTTGGGGTTCAACGGGTACCAGGAATTCCGCCTCAATCTGGCGCAGGGCGTGATCGACATCGGCCGCCACGACCAGGAAGGCATTGATTTCGTGGAGGACATTGCCGATACTTATAAAGAGGCAATGGACAACTGCCGCAAGATCATGAAGGGCGACCGTTTGCAGACCGCGTTCGATATGATCTTCGGGGCGGAGACCATCTGTTGCTTCGGGGTGGGGCATTCCTATCTCGCGGCGCTCGAATTGCACAACCGCCTCATGATGATGGGCATCCTTACCCACTGCGAACGGGATACCCACCTTCAAAACGTGCTCATCTCCTCGCGGAGCGAAAAGGACCTCATGATCATTTTCAGCGTTTCGGGAAGCTCGAAGGATACGTTGGAGGCGGCGGAACTCGCCCGCGCCTGCGGCATGAAGGTCATCGTCATCACGAGTTACGAAAAATCCCCGCTCACGCGGTATGCCGATCTGGTGCTCGCGGCGGCGCCGATGGAAGCGCCCAACCAGCCGGGCGCCATGACGGGAAAGATCATGCAACTGTTCATGGTAGACATCCTCTGCACCGGTCTCCACCTCTCCGACAAGACCCGGTTCGACAGTTTTGTCGCCCGCAGCAACCGCGCGACGGTCGGAAAACTCATCTGAAAATACAGACCCGCAAAAAGCCCTGCGCCCCGCAGGGCTTTTTTTCCGTCTCCCGCTCCCCCCAAAAACGGGGGAGTTTTTTGCCGCCGTTTTTCCCTCCAAACAAAAAATTTTTTTCAAAACAGCTTTTTTTTCATCAATTTTTTGTATTTTTGCCGAAATGAAAAGAAAAAAATAAAATTTTTTTTCAAAACCTATTGACAAATCGCCATTCTGCATGTAAAATGAAACTATAAATGAGATCTCTATGAGATTCAGGGGAATGCAGGAGGAAATTATGAAAAAGTTTTTGGCAATTTTGCTCGGCGGCGCAATGCTCGCGACGACGATCGCGGGTCTTGCGGGATGCAAGCCCGACGGCCCCGGTCCCGATGGCCCCGGTCCCGTCGGTCCCGGTCCGGATGTCCCGCAGATCACCCGTCGGGCGGATCCGCGCGCTGCGGACGCTTACGAGGCTTACGACTACGAGGGAGAGCCGATCGGCTCCTTCAAGACGATCGCGGATGCGATCAACGCCACGGTCGAGGCGGACCTCGACTTTACCGAGGACGAGACCGTTCTCGACGGCGCCGAAGGCGGCTATGTTGTGAAGAAGGGGAGCACCACCAAACTTTTCCGCAACAGAAAGGGCTATGGCGACGGCAACTCCGACCAGTTCTGGTATTATGAGGACGGCAACAAACTTGCCGGCTACAACTGCTGGGACGCGACCAACTCGATGGAATTCATCAAGAACAAGAAGACGATCGTGCACGAGATCGACAACATGGGTCTCAACCCCGTGCAATCGTGGAACGGTTACGCTCTGCTCAACGAGCACGGCGCGGAGGACAATGAGATGGCGGCGCCCATGTCCTGGGCGTTCTCCTCGCCGATGGACGCGGGCGTATTCGTATTCCCTTCGAGCAAGGGCGGCGTAAACGGCACCGGGATGTCGCGGAACACCTACTCGCTCGACTTCTCCGAGGTGAAGATCACCCCCGCCTACGAGGGCGTTACCGATCCCATCTATGCCTTCGTCGGCTTCTATATCTGGAACCCCGAATACGTCGTTGCGATCGGGATCGGTTGCGATACGACGACGGGGCTTTGGTACCGCTTCAACGCCAGCAGCCGTAACGACTCGTTCTCCGACGCGGAGTACGACATCGGCGAATGCGTTTTGGAGAGCACCTGGCACGAGGAGGGCTACTTCACCCCCAACGCCACCGAAGCGGAAATGAAGATCGAAACGGTGAAGAGCGTCGACGAAGAGTTCGACGAAGAGTACTTCACCTGCGAGTTTGAGATCGCGTTCAAAGACGGAGAGACGGTAAAGACCACCGTCGACGATACCCTTCTCGCGCAATACACCACGCAGTCGGTGAGTATCTGGAACGACTATATGTTCCTCGCCGGGCTCGACATCAAGAATAAAGTCACGAGCGGCGTGAGAGTGGGCAACACCGACTATTTCAACGGCGCCAAGTTCGAAGGGCTGTGCGTGACCGGTGCGGAAGTTTACTTCCCGACGGAAGAGGAACTCTCCGATGTCGACTACATGCAGGTGCTCGATCCCACCCGCCGCGGCAGGAGTTTCGACTTCCTTCTGAGCAACGATGAGGAATCGGACGGCGTTTACGGCTACACCGTGCTCAACAACTATGTCTGCGCGTCCTTCGAGAGCAAAGACGGCGCCGACTATTACAACTTCCGTTTCGACGGCGACCCCGTGGGCGAAACGCTCTACGGCGGCGATCTGAAAGTGTATCAGGACCAGATCGACAGCCTTTCGGAAATGACTGCGGAAAACGTAAACGATTATCTCGATCTGTACACCGAGATCGGCTCTTGGTACGGCAAGGACGACGCGCACACCGAGTCCAAACTTACCGCCTTCCATCTCAACCTGCTCGACTTCGCGCCTTACAAAGCGGCGCAGGAAGTGTATAAAGAAGCGCTCAACCTCTCCGAGGATGCGAAAGAGGTGCTCGCCGCGCTCGACGGTCTCAGCCTGCTCGCCTCCTACGAATACAAGGGTTGGACGGTCCCCGACGCGGAAACTCCCGTCAAGGGCTATTTGTGGAGCGAGGCGCAGGAATTTGCGGAGATCCGCGCCAAATATAAGGGACTTCAACAGGACGAGCAGAAGAAAGTTTTGACGCTCAGCGTAGCGGGACAGGACGGCTACGATAACTGGGAACTTGCCTACGACGGCATCGCCGAATACCTCAGCAACGAAGCCTACACCTCGCAGAGCTATCGGATCGGTAGCGTCAGCATGGGCGACGCGGGCATGGTCACTTACGACGGCACGCAGGCGCTCACGAAGCTGTTCGAACTCGCGATCAAGATCAAGTCCACCGCTTATACGGGTCAGGCGATCACGGGCGGGATCGATTCCGACGCGCACGATAAATTCGGCGAAGCCTTCCACCTGCTCTTCCTCATGAAGAAGATGGAGGAAGCGGACGTCGAACTTCCCGAAATCTACATGGAATACTTCGATGCGATCACCGCGGCGGAGCGTTCCCAGTACTTTGTCGACGACTTTAACGATTATCTCTATCCCGTTCTTTCCCTCGCGGGCGACATCTATCGCCGTGAGCAGGCGGGCGAATTCGTGTGGCTGAACGCCGAAATGGCGGAGACGATCAACGCTTACATGGTCGGGTTCGAATTCCAGGAAGCGGGCTTCTCCTACAACATCCCGAACGGCGACATCCGCGACCGCGAGAGCAATTACGAGAAGTATTTCGGCTTACCCAACACCGATAAGAGCCTTTCCGCGAACGTGAAGTACATCATGGATATCATCCGCCGCGATGATCCCGAAGCCGAAACCAAGATCAACGCAAACGGCTACGCGCTCGACGCGGAAGTCACGCCGCTCGCGACCGACCCTTCCGAGAACATTTCTGACGAAGCGAAGGAAGTGAAGCATGCGTTCGAAGAATTCTCGTCCATGCCCAAGTACGAGTACAAGGGCTGGAAGGCGCCCGAAGACGCCGAGAGCGTAAAGGGCTATCTGTACAGCGAATGGCTCCTCTTCAAGGCGAACGTCTATACCAAGTGGCAAGCGCTCACCGACCCTCAGAAAGCGGAAGTGCGGAGCGCCATCACTTCGGGAGCTTCCCTCGACGCATGGCTCGCTTTGGCGGAAGAGGACGACATTTTGGAGAGCTACGAGGCCTTTGCAGACTTCACCGTCACCACCTACGCGAACCCCAAAGTCAGCGCAACGAAGGAGTTTGCGGGGATGGAGCTGTTCGATCAATACGTCAGATGGATCTACAAGATCTATACCAAAGCCGACTTCGGCGAATATAACGATTACGGCACCGGCGACGGCACGATGAACATGGACACCTCGCCCTTCCCTTCCGCCTATCTCTGTCTGCTGCGCGACTTGATGCCCGAAGGCTTCGAGATGCCCGGCTTCCTTCAAGACGCTTGGGATGCAATTCAGAAGGTAGGTTACGGCGATTTCTATGAGGGCGCATACTACCCCATCTATAACACAGCGAAACTCGCGGTGCGCATCCACGACGAAGGGCTCACGACCATCAGCCAGCTCACCGAAGAAGAGCTCGCCTTCCTTAACAAAGTTTGGGTCGACAGCTACGTCTTGGGCGGTCACATCCAGTGGAACTGGGTCAGCGGAGCAAAGTTCGAAACATATATGAGCGAGCGCAGTTTGCAGATCGTGAAGTATGCGGGCGGGAACCTCACCAAGGACGACGCAAGTCAAACCCCTTACAAGACGTATGAGTATATTGAGATCGTCGGGAAATTCCTCGAAGGTTGCGGCTACTCGCTCGATGTCTCCAAGAACGGTTGGGGCGTAACGGACGGCACCATCGCTCCTCCGGAAGAGGAAGCGCCCATCCAAACGGCGCAGGAAGTGATCACGGAGTTCAACAAACTTTCCGACGTCACGAACATGGCGGCTTACGATTACAAGGGCTGGACGACGATGGGCGATGATCTGAAAGGATACTTCTCCTCCGAGCTCACCCACTTCGGCAAGATCTTGGCGGCATATAATGCGCTCGGCGCCGAACAGAGCACCGTAGACGCGGCGGTAAACACCGCAAACTGGAACGCTTGGGTCTCCCTTAACAATACGCTCACCGCATGGTTTACGGCGGTAGAAGGAAAGCAGATCGAAGCGGCAACGCTGGGGTTCGGCGATTCGTACACCTATACGGCGTCCCAAGCCCTCGCGGAATTGCTCAACGCTTTGGATAAAGTAAACGGGAATCTCGATTCCGATAACAACTGGGAATACTCGTTCAGAGTGTACTACTTACTTGCCGAACTCAACGCGCTTGACGCCGATCTTCCCGAATTCGTAGAGGTTATGATCGCGACAAAGGAGAAAACGGAAGACGATGCCGGAAGATTGAGCTCTGATCTGAAAGCCGACATTCGCTACCTCTCCATTGTTTTGAAACTTGCAAAGAAGTTGCAGGCAAATCCCGCCTATACCCTTACGGCAGAGGAGATCGCCGAGATCAACGCGACAATGGTTGGTAAGACCCGCTTCCAAGAAAACGGGCTGAACTGGAACTTCAACCCCGAAACGGGCGAAATGGGCGACCGCGGTAGTAGCTTCGTGATCTACTTCGGACTTTCGAAAGAGCATACGTTCGGCTACTATCTCGATCTCGTCACAAATTATCTGATTCAAACCTATCAGGCAACAGGTGCCGGTTATACAGGCAGATTTACGAGTACGCAATCTGCTTACAACATGGGCATTACGGAAGAGATCTCCGCACCCGCGGCCGACTAAACACTGCCCCCCTAAAATCCACTGTCCGCTCTTCGCCTTTTCTTCATTCGGCGTTGAGCGGCAGTGGAGAAACTTTTCCCCAAGGCTCCCCGCCGAAAGAGGCGCGGACGGGGAAAGATAAAATCGCTTATCCCAAAGGTTTTTTCTCCTATGTACTCTCTCCCGCTTCCCCCCTAATATAGCGGGAGAGACCATAGGGGGGAAACGAAATTTTTTAAGGAGGAAAAAACCATGAAAAAAATTCTTTGCGTTGCCGTAGCTTCCGTTATGCTTCTTTCGGGAGCGGCGGTATTTGCCGGATGCGGCGAGGAATATTCGTCCTCTATCAACTGGGACGTCGATCTTTCCAAGCCCATCGCGCTCACGGGGCTCTTCCCCGAAACGGGGATCCCCGCCTTCGGGAAAGACGATGCGGCGAAGATCATCGAGGAAGCGACGGGTTACAAAATGACCTATCAGGAACTCGGCGGCGCCGCCGATAACGAAGTAGACAATTTCCTTTCCGACCAAGCGGATTTCGATATTATGAAGCTCACGCAGGCGCAGTATCATCCCTATCTCGAACGGGGCGCCTTCCTCGACCTCACGGAGATCCTCGAAAACACCCCGCAGGGACAGCTCCTCTACCAGCTCATCGACCTCATGGACTACGGCTGGGAATCCATCACCTATACCGACGCCGAAGGGAACGATCACATCTATTGCATTCCCGATTTCGGCTTCGTGTACATGACGGACAGCGCCTTGGTCTGGAATATCGACCATCTCAACGAGATCGGCTTCAAGGAAAAGTGGCAGAAAGACATCCCCGAAGATCTTGGGGAAGTCACCTGGGCGCTCGAAGAACTGCAAAAGCACTTCGGCGCGAACAACAATAAATATAACGCCTTCTGCATTCCGGGGAGCAATTCCTGCGAAGTCTCGCAGATCAAGAGCGCATTCGACGTCCCCTGGAACTTCTATGTAGACGACAGCGGCAAGATCCAGCAGTACGTTTACAGTCCCAACGTGGATAAATACGTCAATTATATGCACGATCTGCGCACGAAGAGGATCCTTCCCGAAGCATGGCAGGCGGACAGCCAGTCCTCCGTCAACCAGAAATTCGCCTCCGAGCTCTGCTCGTGCACCTACATCAGCTACTGGAACTTCACCCCGCTCGTCAACGCCATGATCGACGCTTTGTATAAAGACGAGAACGGCAAGAACCAGAAGGGGCAGATCGCCCACAAGCTGGGCATCCCCAACACCGCCGAAGCGCTCAAAGAGAACGCGCTCCGTTGGACGATGAGGATCCGCGGCGACGGCACGAGCGGTTCTCCCGACCAGGAAGTCGCGCGGCTCGAAGGGGACGCGGGCGGCGTGTCCTATTACACCGTCATTCCCGCTTACAAGGCAGATCGCGCCCTCTACATCATCGACTACCTCGCCAAAAAAATGTTGGCGTTCGACGATTTCTATTCGGGGCAGGAGGGCACCCACTGGAATAAGATCCAGCCCGGCGAACTCGGAAAAGCGGGTCCCGGAGAGGGGAATTACAACTGGACGCAGGAACCCGTAGGGCTCTCTGCCGAAGCGCCCAAAGGCGAGGATTACACAGAGGAAAACGACGCCGAATACGCCAAATACGAAAATACGAAGGAAAAGATCCTCTTTGTGCGTCCCTTTGAGTACTCCTACAAGGTCTATTCGAACAAGGACGCAAGCGCGGGGAACCGTCTCGATAAAGAGAACATGGACGTCGAAGAGGTCACGGTGAAGGGCGGCGGCTACTGGTGCCAGCTCACTCCCCGTTACATCTCGCAGATCGCCGATAATTCGCAGTATTGCAACGGCACCAACTCCGTTTCGGCGAAATCTCTCTTCCACCTGCGCGAAGAAGGCTTCGACGCATGGGAAGTCTCCGACGTTCAGGGCATCGGAAGGATCCACGACCCGATGTGGATGGCTCCGCCGATGCGTCTGTGGGCGCCCGTCTCCATTTTGGCGCGCACCCTTCTGAAAAACGGCATCGCCGCGGCGATCGACGCCGATGACCCCGTTTCTTCGCTCAAACTCACCCGCGACGGCGCGAAGAAGAAGAAATACTGGACGGAAGACATTTCCAACGAGATGACGGAGTGGTACAACGCGGTCAAACTCGGAAAATAACAGCCCGCGCGGCGTCTGTTTTCCCGAAAATTTTCGTTCTCAGGTGATCATATGGAAGATCGAATCTATCAAACAAGCGAATCCCCCGCTGTGCAAGCGGCGGGGGAGACCGCTTCCCTTCCGGGGGAGCTTCCTGCGGCGTCTGCCGCACATCGGCACGAAGAGCCCGGTTTTTGGAAAGGTCAGTGGAAGCGCGTCAAGAAATATCGGAGAATTTTGTTTTTCCTCCTTCCTGCCGCGACCTTCACACTGATTTTTTCATATTTGCCCATGCTCGGCGTTCTGTTCGCCTTCAAAGGACCCGAATTCGACCTCACGCGGGGGGACGTTTTATGGAACCTCACGCACGGGAGCTGGACGTTTGCCAACTTCGGCAAGATCTTTGTGGACGATTCCTTTTGGAGCGCGGTCGGGAACACGCTCATCATCAACGTGATCCGTCTGTTTATCTGTTTCCCGCTCTCCATCATCATCGCGGTACAGCTCTCCGAGCTCAAAAACCAAACGCTCAGCAAGGTGATCCTCATCATCCTCACCATTCCCAACTTCCTCTCCTGGGCGATCGTCATCGGCATCTGGTCGGGACTGCTCAATCCGGATACGGGCTTCTTGGGGCAGTTTACGGGGTACATTATGGCGCAGGACGCCTGGTTCAAGCCTCTCGCCGTCTTTTTCTCGGCGTGGAAGGGCGCAGGGTGGGGGTGCATCCTCTTCTATTCCGCCATCGTCTCCATCGATAAGACCTACTACGAATCGGCGACGCTCGAAGGCGCGAACAGATTGCAGAAGATGTGGTATCTCACGCTCCCTTCCATTCTGCCCACGATCGCCCTCATGCTGGTTCTGAACATCAGCGGCATGATGGCAACGGGCTTCGAACAGATCTGGACGATGATGCAGTCGAATCCGGGCGTTTTCCCCGATTCGCAGATCGTGCTCGATACATACATTTACCAGGTTTCCGTCGTACACCGCACGGATATCCCGTTTGCGACGGCGCTCGGCGTATTCAACGGCGCGATCGCTCTGGCGCTCATGCTCATCGGCAATGCCATTACGACAAAGACGATGAAGCGCGGACTTTGGTAAGAGGGAGGAAGAAAACATGGACGAAATGGATCCTAAGACGTTCGGCGGCGACCCTTCCGTGGATTCGGCGGCTCCCGCAGCGGTCAAAAAGAAGCGGCTCTTCCAAAAGAATCCGAACAAGATCAAGGAAAGCAAATTCGATATTTTCCTGAACATCCTCAACCTCACGATCTTGTTTTTGGGCGTCATCCTCATCATATTCCCGCTTCTCAACTATTTCTCGCTTGCCTTCAACAACGGCAACAGCAACCTGAAAGTCGTGTTCTACCCCGTAGACCCCACGTTCAAGGCGTTCGAATACGTCCTTGCGGGGGAGGGCGCGCTCGACTTCTGGCGGGCGTTCGGCAACTCGGTGCTCCTTACCGTCGTCGTTACGGTCGTCTCGAACCTCGTCGAGGCAATGGCGGCATACCCGCTGTCCAAGCGGGACTTCCCCTTCAAGAGCGGCATCATGATGTATTTCATCATCACAATGCTCTTCTCGGCGGGCATCGTGCCCATTTACCTGCTGATGTCGATGTTCAACCTGCTCGATAACATTTGGTCGGTCATCCTCATCTCGATCTCGAACGTGACCCACCTGCTCTATTTCAAGACCTTTTTCGAGGGCATCTCCCCGGACATCGAGGAGGCGGCAAGGCTCGACGGCGCGAACGAACTGCAAATGTTCTTCCTCATCATCGTGCCCATGTCGTTGCCGATCATCGGCAGCTGCTGTTTCTTCACGATCGTCGGGTGCTGGAACGGCTACGGCTCGGCGCTCATGTTCATCTCGCAGTCGGCGCGCGGCAAAGCGGCGCAGCCCCTTGCCTACTATCTGTACCTCATGTTGCAGAGCGACACGCTGGATAAGAATAACGCCTGGCTCATGGCGAACGCGAAGAACGTGGAAGCGGCGGCAATGGTGGCGAGCATCATCCCCATCATCTGCATGTATCCTTACGTCGTGAAATACATCAAGGGCGGGCTTCAACTCGGCTCCGTCAAAGGATGAGAAAAATGTACAAGATCTTGCTTTTGCCGCTCGACGAGCGCCCTTGCAACTATACCTTTCCGCGCATCATGCCGCGGGCGGACTTTCAGCTCATCGAGCCTCCGCTCGCCGCGCTGGGGCTGAAAAAGCGCCCCGCGGACAGGGACCGTCTCGCCGCATGGCTCATGGAGGAGGGGAGCGGGGCAGACGCCGTCATCCTCTCGATGGATACGCTCATCTACGGCGGGCTCATTCCCTCGCGGCTCCATCACGAGAGCGCGGAGGCGCTTTGCGCCCGCGCGGAGATCTTGCGCAAATTCAGGGAGAAGAACCCCGCTTGCAGGATATACGCCTTCCAGACGATCATGCGCTGTCCCTTTTACTCCCTTTCGGACGAAGAGCCCGATTATTACGCGGAGTGCGGCGCGGAGATCCATCTGTTCGGCAGATACACCCATAAGAAATCGCTCGGCATCCTCTCGGAGGAGGAAGAAAAGGACTTCCCCCGCGTGCAGGAGAAAGCCGCGGCGGCGCTTGCCGACTACACGGCGCGCAGAGCCGTCAATCTCGAAGTGCTCTTTCACACGTTAAAGCTCGTGAAGGAGGGGATCGTCGATTCCTTCATCGTCCCGCAGGACGACAGCGCGCCCTACGGTTTCACCGCGATGGACCAGCAGAAAGTGCGGGCGTTCATCCGCGAAAACGGGCTTTTGTTAAAGGTCCCCGTCTATCCCGCGGCGGACGACACGGGCATGACGATGCTCTGCCGCGCCGTCAACGAATTAAACGGCGTGCGCCCTAAAATTTACGTCTATTACGCTTCGGCGAGAGGACCTTTCGTCACCCCCTCCTTTGAGGACCGTTCGATCGACGCCACCATCAAGAACCAGATTCTGGCGGCGGGGTGCAGGAGGGTGTACAGCCTGCCCGAATGCGACATCATGCTCGCGGTCAACATCGGCTCGGAGATGCTCTACCTCAAAAGCGAAGAGGAGATGAACATCGCCTACCAGATCGAGCGCAGTCTGCCCGAATATATCGACCAGATTAAATACGCCCTTTCGGAGGGCAAGCTCGTGGCGGTCGCAGACGTCGCCCATCCCACCCAGAACGACGTCGAACTCTTCCGCCTGCTGTACGAGGAAGATCTTCTGCTCAAAATCCACGCCTACGCGGGCTGGAACACTTCGAGCAACACCCTCGGCACGGTCATCTGCGAGAGCTGTCTGTATTTTTGCGGCAGGGACGATCGCGGCAACCGCGACTTTTTGCTCCACCGCTACTACGACGACGTGGGCTACTGCTCCCACACCCGCACCTGGACGGACGTGAACCCCGTCCCCGCGAACGGATGCACGGTATTCGTGCTCGACGGCGAGCGGGGCAAGTGCGTTGCGGCGGCGCGGGAGGAACTTCTCCGCTACATGAGCGAAAATTTCCCCGCGATCGCGGCGCTCGTGGAGGACGTAGACGTTCGCTCGCCGTGGAACCGTACGTTTGAAATGGACTTTGTGTTAAAGACAAAAGATTGAATATGAAAAAGATCACCGGTCAACTGCAACGGACGGCGGGAGGGTATTCCCTTGTTCTCCGCCGCCCTTACCGCGCGGCTTACGGCTTCGGCGAAAAGTTCGACAGCGTCGACCAAAAGGGGAAGTACGTCCGCGCCTGCGTGCGCGAAAAGTGCTTCTATCAGGGGGAATACACCTATTTCTCGATGCCCTTCTTTTTAACGCCGGACGGCTTCGGGCTGTATATCGATACTTACGTCGAGGTGGACTTCGACTTTCGCCGGGAAGGCGAGATCGCGGTCTCCTTCGGGGAAGGCAGCCGCGGCGAAAAGGCGGACGTCTACCTCTTCGAGGGGACGCCCAAGCAGATCCTCTCCGAATACCGTACTCTCGTCGGCATGCCGCGGGTATTCCCCAAATGGGCGCTCGGCGCATGGATGAGTGCCAACCGCTGGCAGACGCAGGCGGAGCTCGAAGAGCAGCGGCGGCTCACCAAAGAGCACCGTTTTCCGCACAACGTGATGGTCGTCGAGCCTTGGAGCGACCTCACGACCCATTACCTTTGGAACGGGAGCGTCGTGCCCCACAAGGCGGGGGACGAGTTTGCAACGCTCGAAGAAATGCGGTTCGGCGAGCCGTGGAAGGACCCCAAAGCGCTCATCGACGGGTTGCATGCGGATGGCTTGCACCTGCTCCTTTGGATCGTGCCCGCCTATGCGCAGGGGGGGAACATCGAAAGGGACTGGAACGTTTCCCAGTGCCTTTCCGACAACGAATATGTCAAAACGCACCGCGAGTGCGTGCTGAACGCGGACGGCACCCCTTATGAGATCCCGCACACCTGGTGCGTGGGGAGCATGGTGCCCGACTTTTCCGATCCCGTCGGCAGGGAGCACTATTTCAACCGCTTCCGCTACTTGAAGGAGCTCGGCATCGACGGCTTCAAAACGGACGGCGGCGAATTCATCCACGATCATTCCGTGAAGTTTTCCGACGGCACCACGGGCAGGGAAGGTCAGAACAAATACTGCGAAGATTATACCGCCGCGTTTGCGGAATTTGTGGGCGAAGAGGGCGTTGTGTTCTCCCGCGCGGGCGGGCAGAGGAGCCCTGCCTTCACCCTTCTTTGGGCGGGCGATCAGGAATCCACATGGAGCGAATTCCGCTCCGTGCTGAAAGCGGGGCTCTCCGCCGGTTTTTCGGGGATGAGCTGCTGGGGGTTCGACATCGCGGGTTTTTCGGGCTATCTGCCCACCGAGGAACTCTATCTGCGCGCCGTGCAGACGGCGGCGTTCGCGCCCATCATGCAGTGGCACAGCGACCCCGTCTCCAACGGCAGATGCGATTTTTCGGGCGCGTGGAAAACCAACGACCGCAGCCCGTGGAATATGGCGGAGTACCTCAAAGACGAAACTTTGCTGGACGTCCTCAGAAAACAGTTTTATCTGCACTATAATTTGTTGCCCTATCAATATCGCCTCATGGCGGAATCGGGCAAGACGGGCGTTCCCGCCATGCGGCATCTGGCGCTCGAATTCCCCGATGACGAAAAGACGTATCCGATCGAGGATGAATTCATGCTCGGAAGTGCCCTTCTCGTCGCCCCCGTCCTCGACGACTATCTCGAAAGCCGCACCGTCTATCTTCCCGAA
>CANRNP010000026.1 GCA_947632015.1 uncultured Clostridia bacterium
TGCCGCCCTTGCCGATCTTGGCGATATGGTTTGCGACCTCGTCGCGCGCCTCCTCGCCGTAGAGCCCGTCGAAGTTGAGGGAGCCGACCATGATCCCGTCCTCGGTGAAGGGCAGGACCGTCTCTCCCTGCGTGTTTTCAATGACTTTCACGATGGGAAGCCCGTACTTCGTCGCGAAGGCGAAGTCGCGCTCATCGTGCGCGGGCACCGCCATCACCGCGCCCGTACCGTAGGAATAGAGCACGTAATCGGCAATGTAAATGGGGATCCGCTTCCCGTTCACGGGATTCGTGCAATAGGCGCCCGTGAATACCCCCATCTTTTCGCGGGTCGTGGAGAGGCGGTCGATCTCGTTCGCCTTGGAAGTTTCCTCGATGTAAGCCTCCACCGCGGGAAGCTGTTCGGGCGTCGCAAGTTTGCGGGCGAGGGGATGTTCGGGGGCGAGAACGACATAGGTCACGCCGAATACCGTATCGCACCGCGTCGTAAACACGCGGATCTTATCCGAAGTATCGCACTCGAACTCGATCTCGCATCCGGTGGATTTGCCGATCCAGTTCTTTTGCATCAACTTTGTTTTTTCGGGCCAGTCCAAGCCTTCGAGCCCCGTCAGGAGCTCTTCGGCGTATTCGGTGATCTTGAAAAACCACTGCGTAAGGTCTTTCCGCACGACGACGGAGCCGCAGCGTTCGCACTTCCCGTCTATTACCTGCTCGTTTGCGAGCACCGTGGCGCACGAAGGGCACCAGTTCACGGGCGCTTCTTTTCGGTAGGCGAGCCCTCTTTGATAGAGCTGCAAGAACATCCATTGCGTCCACTTGTAATAGTCCTCTTCACAGGTCTTGATCTCCGCCGACCAGTCGAACATGGCGCCCATCGCGCGGAGCTGTCCTTCCATCGTGGCGATATTCCGCTCGGTGGAGTCCTTGGGGTGGACGCCCGTCTTGATGGCGTAATTCTCCGCGGGGAGCCCGAACGCATCGAACCCCATGGGCTGGAAGACGTTGTAGCCCTGCATCCGCTTGAAACGGGCGTAAGAATCCGCGGGGCCGTAATTATACCAGTGCCCGATGTGCAGTTTCGCCCCGGAAGGGTAGGAAAACATTTCCAGAATATACTTCTTCGGCTTTTCGCTCTTTTCGTCGAAATGGTTGAACTTGGTTTTTTCCCATCTGGTCTGCCATTTGCGTTCAACTTCCTTCATATTCATAAAAAAGACCTCTGAACTTAATTTCATCTATCATTTTACGATGTGCGAAGAAAAAAGTCAAGCATATCCACAGTATTTGGGGAATTTCTTCCTTCCGCCCCCAAAATAAAGGAAAGCGAAAGGGGAAAAACCTCTTCCGCTTCCGTCCTTTCAGCGACTTTTGCCGAATCCGGTTGATCGATAGCCCAAAGCAGGGCATGCTCGGCAGTCTCGGACAAAAAACAGTATGCGCGTTTTTCCCCGTTTGACGCGCGGAAAATCAAAGTAAATAAATCTTCGCGATCGGCATACAATAAGGTTGTGACTGAGATTACCGTATCGGAACAGCTGACAAAGAGCTCCTTTATTACCTATTTATATAACGCCGCCGCAGAGCCGATCCGCAGGATCGGCGGGAGAGAGAACCTGATCTTCGGCGACGGGCGCGCCATCCTCACGATCGAAGTGGAGCGGGGCGAGCGGGAGGTGCGGAAATATCTTGCGGAAAAAATCGCCGAGATCATCGGCATCGGCTATAAATATACCTTTCTCGGAGAGCGGATGCGCGTCTGCCTCTCCGGACGGGAAAAGAGACTGCTCGCCGCCGCGCTCATTGCCGCCGACCTCGAAGGGGACTGCGCGTTCATCCGCCGCAAACTCGAAGGAACGGAAAAATACAGCGTAGACGGGTTTTACCGCTTCCGCCTCGCCGCGCTCAGGGAGAAGTGGAGCAAGATCGTAGACTACATCCCCGAAAACTTTACCGCTTCCGACCTCAAACATTTTTGCGACTTCCTCGTGGGCGAGAGCCGAAGGAAGATCTATGTGAAGGGAAACGCCGTGTTTGCCGAAAACTTCGTGCCCCTGAAAAGGAGCCGACTCACGGGGAAAGAGGACCTCGAAACGGAGATCATGCTCTCCGACGCCGGGTTTGTCTACTGCCTCGGAAAGGTGGAGGCTTCCGTAGAGGATTTTTTGCAAAAATATTACGCCGACCGGGCTGTATTTTCTTGACAAGCCGAGCCCAAAGCCCTATAATAAAGAAGGAAAGACAAGTAGCGCCTGCCGTCTTTTTCAGAGAGCGGAGCCGTCGGCTGGAAACTTCGCAAAGAGGGCAGGAGGGCGAAACCGCTTTCCTAAGAAGAACCAAATAGAAAGAGCGGTCGGGGGGTGCCCCTCGGCAATTAAGGTGGAACCGCGCAGAATGAAATGCGTCCTTAAATGTCCGTACGAAGCGGATAATTTGAGGACGATTTTTTGTTTTTTGTGCGTTTGCATAGTACTATGCGTAACATAACAGACGTAAAGGAGAGCAAAAGAATGAAAATTACACTGAAAAACGGCGATCTTCTTGAAGTTGCAGACGGCGCCGACTGCTTACAGGCAGCCAAAACGATTTCCGAGGGGCTTGCGCGGAACGCCGTTGCGGCAAAGGTGAACGGCGTGCTCGCCGATCTTTCGGCGGCGCTTCACGAGGGCGACGCGCTCGAAATTGTTACCCTCAAAGAACAGGAAGGGCTCCGGGTTTACCGCCACACCTGCGCGCATGTGCTGGCGCAGGCGATTAAGACGATCTATCCCACTTCGAAGCTCGCCATTGGTCCCGTGATCGACAACGGTTTTTATTACGATATCGACTTCAAGACGCCCATCACGATGGAGGATTTTTCCAAGATCGAGGCGGAAATGAAGAGCATCATCAAGAGCAACCTGCCCATCGAGCGGTTCACCCTTCCGCGGAGCGAGGCGATCGCGCTCATGAGCAAATACCACGAGAATTATAAAGTCGAGCTCATTCAGGACCTTCCCGAAGGCGAGACGATCTCTTTTTACAAGCAGGGCGATTTTATCGATCTGTGCAAAGGTCCGCACCTTCCTTCCACCGGCAAGATCAAGGCGTTCAAACTGCTCTCCATCACGGGGGCGTACTGGCGCGGCGACGAGAAGAAGAAGATGCTCACCCGCATCTATGGCACGGCGTTCGCCAAAAAAGAGGAGGTAGACGCCTATTTGCAGCAGCTCGAAGAGGCGAAAAAGCGGGATCACAATAAGCTTGGGCGCGACCTCGGCATCTTCATGACGAGCGACGTCGTGGGGCAGGGGCTTCCCATCCTCATGCCGAAAGGCGCCAAGATCTTGCAGATCCTCACCCGTTTCGTCGAGGACGAAGAGGCGAAGCGCGGCTTTATGGTCACCAAAACGCCGAATATGGCAAAGAGCGACCTTTACAAGATCTCCGGGCACTGGGCGCATTACCGCGACAAGATGTTCATTTTGGGCGAGATCGACGATAACGGCGATCCCGCAAAAGAGGGGGAAGAGATCATGGCGCTCCGTCCCATGACCTGCCCCTTCCAGTATCAGATCTATAAAAACGGCTTGAAGTCTTACCGCGACCTTCCCTGCCGCTATTCGGAGACGGCGACGGAATTCCGCAAAGAGGCTTCGGGCGAGATGCACGGGCTCATCCGCGTGCGGCAGTTCACCCTCTCCGACGGGCATATCATCTGCACCAAAGAACAGGTGGAAGAGGAGTTCAAGCGCTGTCTCGACCTTTCCTATTATATTCTCGACTGCCTCGGCATGCGCGGCGACGTCTCCTTCCGCTTCTCGAAGCGCAAAAAGGGCTCGGACAAGTATATCGACGACGACGAGGCGTGGGACAAGACGGAGGCGATGATGAAGGTCATCCTCGACGATTTGGGGCTCGACTATGTGGAAGCGCTCGACGAGGCGGCGTTTTACGGTCCCAAGCTCGACGTGCAGATCCGCAACGTGTTCGGCAAGGAGGACACCCTCATCACCATCCAGATCGACTTTGCGGCGGGGCACTCGTTCGGAATGGAGTACGTCGACGCCGACGGGAGCAGGCAGACGCCCTACGTCATCCACCGCTCGTCGATCGGGTGCTACGAGCGCACGCTCGCCTTCCTCATCGAAAAGTATGCGGGCGCCTTCCCGCTGTGGTTTGCTCCCGTGCAGGTGAAAGTTCTTCCCATCACGGACAGAGCGGCGGACTATGCGAAAACGCTCACGGAAGAACTCGCTATGCTCGGTCTCCGCGCCGAAGCCGACTTCCGCAACGAAAAGATCGGCAGGAAGATCCTCGACGCCGAGAACGAAAAGGTGCCCTATAAGCTCGTCGTCGGCGACAAGGAAGTGGAAGAGGGGACGGTCTCGGTGAGAAAACGCAGCCAGGGCGACATCGGCTGTATGAAGAAAGAGGACTTCTTCGCCCTCTGCAAAAAGGAAAACGACGAAAAGACGATCTTCTGATCCGGAATGCTCCTTCCTTCGGGGGGAGCATTTCTTTTCGCAAGCCGAAAAAAGATCAATTTCTTTGATTTCGCGTAATTTGTTTTCTTCTATTGTTATAATGGGAATACGACCGTGTGAGGGGCTTCTATGATCGAATTAAAGAACGTCACCAAGACTTACCGCGCCAAGAAAGGGCGCCCGTACGAGGCGCTCAAAGGCATTTCGCTTACCCTTCCTTCCCGCGGGGCGGTCTTTCTGCTCGGCAGGAGCGGGAGCGGCAAAACGACGCTCCTCAACATCATCGGTCTTTTGGACACGCCCACGGGCGGCACCGTCGAAGTGTTCGGCGCCACTTTGCGGGAAAAGGAGATCGACGATTACAGAAACCGCTTTTCGGGGTTCGTGTTTCAGGACTTCGCCCTGCTCGAAGAGGAGACGGTGGGAAGGAACGTCGCGCTTGCCCTTCAACTCCAAAGCGTGAAAAACGTCGACGAAAAGGTGGCGCAGGCGCTCGAAAAAGTGGGACTGAAAGGGTATGAAACGCGCTATCCTTTCGAGCTTTCGGGCGGGGAAAAGCAGCGCGTCGCCATCGCGCGGGCGATCGTGAAGGATTCCGAAATGATTCTCGCCGACGAGCCGACAGGAAACCTCGACAGCGAAACGGGAGAGGAGATCTTCGAGCTCCTCAAAGCGCTCTCGAAGGAAAAGCTCGTCGTTATCGTCACCCACGACAGGGAATTCGCGGAAAGGTACGCCGACCGCATCATCGAGCTCAAAGACGGGCTCGTCGTCTCGGACAGCGCGGAAACGGAGGAAGAGGAGCAAAGAGGGGAGCGCGGCGTTAAGTCCCATCTCCAGGCGCTCCTCGCCTTCCGCATGGGTTGGCGCAACTTCGGCAGAAAGAAGTTCAAGAGCGCGATGACCTTTCTCGTCGCAATGCTCTCCATGGCGGTGCTCGTCTTTGCGCAGACCCTCGTCTCCTTCAACGCGGAACGGGCTGTTTCAAAGAGCGTCGTTCAGAACGACATCGCGTCCATTAAGCTCTTGCAACGGGATTCCAGCGACGACTTCGGCTCGCATATCGGAGGGTCCGACACCTTCCGCGACGAAGATTTCCGGGACGCGATCGATCATATTCCCTATCTCGAACAGTACGACGATATGACGGGCTTCTCCGACGTCACCGTCATCGAAAACCGCAGGCAGCTCGAAGAGCTCGGTTATTCCCTCTATGACGGCGCCATGGAGCTCTCGGACGACACGGTCTATCTCGCCGATACCACACTTAATCAGATGTTCCGCGATACTTACGACGCATTACAGCCCTATTCGAGCCGTACCCTCACTCATTTCGTGCGGGAAGGGGAGGAACTCGTTCCCCTGAGCGAAGAGACTTACGGCTACGCTTCGATCGTCGGCAAGACGATCGTTGAGAAGGGCAGAAGTATTTCCGAAAAAGCGGTGTACAACGATCTGTACACGGTCGCGGGGGTGGTAGACACGGGCAGCGAACCCTACTGCGGCAAGGTGGACGAGCGCTTTGATTTTTATAACTGGGAGCAGTATCTGGAACGCTTCGGGGGAACAAAGGACGCTTACCAAAATGAAGAGCTCTTTAAGATGCGCTTCGGTTATTTGGGAAAATTCATCGTCTCCGGCGTCTTTGCCACGCGGGAATTTGCGAACCGCAACGTAGAAAACTGCTATTTTTCAAACAAAGAAAACGATCCGCACACGGTCATGCTCAGCGACCGCTTGTACTGCGACGGGGCATCGCTCTGCCGCACAAGCAGCTTCGGGATAAGAGAACAGATTCTCTTCGAAGGAATGGACGTTCTGCCCGACCCTTCGGCGGTTACCCTCAAAAAGGGAGAAGTCATCATCGACGAAAGATCCTATAACCGTCTCTTCCCCGACGACGCTCTGCGCATCGCAACGACGATCGACGGCGATGATCGGGTGATACGGCAGCCAAAACGGCTCGGAAGCACCGTTCATCTCCTGATAAAAAGAGGAAACAGGATTCTTCTCGACGGGAACTTTAAGATCGCCGACGTAAGGATGCACCTCCTCGACGAACAACCCCAAAAACCTGAGGATAAGGTCAGCGCCGTTCTCTATTGCAACGACGAGGACTTGCAAAGCGTCGCCGCCGTCTCGCTCCGTCCGTATAAGGTCGTCCTCTATACCGGAAACGTGGGGGAGATGAGGCTCTACCGCACTTTGAGAGCGCTCCGCTACGACCACGCGATTGCCGCCGAGTTCGAAACCTATACCCACTTCATCTATTCCGCCGAGCCCTACCAGAAGAACATCGGCTTTGCCTTCCTCGCCGTCGGCGCGGGCATGTTCCTCATCACCATGCTCATCGTCATCAGTCTCATCTCTTACAACATCCTCGCGCAGAGAAAGGAGATCGGCACTTTGCGGGCGCTCGGCGCGCGGGCGGGGGACGTCGCAAAAATTTACTTCGCGCAAGCATTCATCCTCGCCGCCGTCACCATGATCCTCAGTATGGCGATCACCCTGACCCTCCTTGCCGTCCTCAATTCGATCTTCGCCACGGCGGAAGAGCTCATCGGGCTCGTCATGTTCGGCTATACGCCGCTCACTTTCCCCGTGCTCCTTTTCGGCACCTTCGGCGCGATCTTTGCGGGAACGGCGGCGCCGCTCGGAAAAATTTCCCGCTACGACCCCGCAGATGCGATAAAAAAGGGGTGAAAAACAGTTGACAAGGGCGGAAAAAGGTGGTATGATAGCTTTCGTCAAAGCAGAAGCGAACCTTCTCTCCGCAAAGCGACAGGCTCTACGGGTCGATAGAAACCAAACGCCGCAGGAATTTTCGTGCGGGATAAAAGGGATTTGTCGGGGTCACGCTTTTGCGCGACCCTTAAATTTATCCGTTTTTGAGAGGAATATGGCAGTTAAGAATCAAACGCAACTCAATGGAGACATCCGCGACCGCGAGATCCGCGTGATCTCGCAGACGGGAGAGATGCTCGGTATCATGAGCCCGCGCGAAGCGTTGCGCCTTGCCGAAGAGGCGGGGCTCGACCTCGTAAAGATCTCCCCCGGCGCCGTACCGCCCGTGTGCAAGATCATGGATTACGGCAAATACAAGTTCGAACAAGCCAAAAAGGAGAAGGAAAACCGCCGCAACCAAAAGACCGTCGAACTCAAAGAGGTCCAGCTCTCCATGACGATCGACGTGGGCGACCTTGCCGTAAAGGCAAAAGCGGCGACGAAGTTCCTCACCGCGGGCAATAAGGTGAAGGTCTCCATCCGTCTCCGCGGCAGGCAGATGGCGCACGCAAACCTCGCAAAAGACGTGATGAACAACTTCTATCTCGGCTTGCAGGAGATCGCCGTCATCGAAAAGCCGATGAACATGGAGGGGCGCAATATCATTATGATACTCGCTCCGAAAAAGCAGGCGTGAACTTCCTCTCCGCGCCCCGCGCGCGGCGGAAGAAATAAATTCAGTAACATAATTTGGAGGATAAAGATATGCCGAAACAGAAATCGCACAGCGGTTCCAAAAAGCGCTTCTGGCTCACAGGCTCCGGCAAGGTCAACAGACCTCACGGCGGCAAGAACCACAAGGCGGAAACCAAGAACAGAAAGAGAAAGAGAAATCTTCGCCAGGTAGTGCTCGTCTCCCCGACGCAGGCGAACACGGTGAAGAAAATGATCCCTTATAAGGATTAAAGGGAGGAGCAGACTATGAGGATTAAGAGAGGCGTAAACGCCGTTAAAAAGAGAAGAAAGATTTTCAGGCTCGCCAAAGGCTACTTCGGCTGCAAGAGCAAGAATTACCGGATCGCGCGCGAAGCGGTCATGAAGTCTTTGAGCTACGCTTATGTGGGAAGGAAGCGCAGAAAACGCGATATGCGCAGTCTTTGGATCGCCCGCATCAACGCAGGAGCAAGAGTCAACGGATTGTCTTACTCCAAGCTCATGCACGGGCTCAAAGCCGCGGGCATCGAGCTCAACCGTAAGGTGCTTTCCGACCTCGCCATTTCCGACGCCGAGGGTTTTGCGGCGCTCTGCGAAAAGGCAAAGGCCGCCCTTTAAGCATCCCGATACCGAGAGCCTTTTGCAAAAAAGGCTCTTTTTCACAGAATGGTCATCGTATCCAGACAGAATCCCGTCGTCAAAGAGTTCGCGTCGCTCAAAGAAAAGAAGGGCAGACGGGAAAGAGGGACTTTCCTCGTCGAAGGCGGGAAAATGATCGCCGAATGCAAAGACAGCGGAATGGAGATCGTCCGTCTCGCGGTGCGGGAGGATTATGGGGGAAAGACCTTCGGGCTTCCCTTTGTCACCGTCGGCGCAGACGCTTTCCGCTCCATCTGCGAGGAAAAGACGCCTCAGGGGATCGTCGCGGAAGTGAAACTCCCCGTTTGCGCGCTTGCCCCGCCGGAAGGGCGTTGCATCCTGCTCGACGGCGTGGCGGACCCCGCGAACGTGGGGGCGATCGTCCGCACGGCGGTCGCGGCGGGCTATGAGGAGATCTATCTCGCCGATTGCGCGGATCCCTTTTCCCCCAGGAGCGTGCGGGCGAGCATGAGCGGCGTATTCTTCGCAAAACTCATGCGCGGATCTTTGCAGGAGACGCTGTCCGTTCTCCGCGAAATCCCGATCGTCGCCGCGGATATGGAGGGCGAAAATGTTTTCACCTTCCGCCCGCCCGAAAAATTCTGCGTCGCCATCGGGAACGAGGGCAACGGGCTTTCGGAAGCGGTGAAGCGGAGCGCGCGCTGTTTTGTGCGCATCCCGATGGGACCGCACACGGAGAGCCTGAATGCGGCGGTCTCCGCGGGCATCATGATGTATGAACTCAAAAGACAGGCGTCTATGGAAAACGCATAGGCGCGCAAAAAAATGCGAGAACCGTGAAGGAGGTAAATCATGTCAGGTCATAGCAAATGGCACAATATACAGGCAAAGAAGGGCAAGGCGGACGCCGCGAGAGGCAAGATCTTCACAAAGCTCGGCAGAGAGCTCGCCGTTGCGGCGAAGGGTAACCCCAACCCCGCCACGAACAGCAAACTTGCCGACGTGATCGCCAAAGCAAAGGCGGCGAACATGCCCAACGACAACATCGAACGCTCCATCAAAAAAGCCGCGGGCGAGATGGGGGACAAGGATTACAAGGAACTCACTTACGAGGGATACGGCGCGGGCGGCGCGGCGGTGATCGTCACCACCCTTACCGACAATATCAACCGCACGGCAAGCGACGTGCGCGCGATCATGTCGAAGTGCGGAGGCTCTCTCGGCATGACGGGCTGCGTCTCTTACATGTTCGATACGAAGGGGCTCATCGTGGTGGAGCGCACGCCCACCCTCGACGAGGACACCGTCACCGAATACGCGATCGACGCGGGCGCGGACGACGTCGTTACGGCGGAGGACGTTTTCGAGATCTATACCGCTCCCGAAGCGTTTTCCGCGGTGCGTTCCTACCTCGAAGAGAAGGGCTTGACCTTCTTGCAGGCGGAGATCTCCATGATCCCGCAAAGCAAGATCGTTTTGGAGGGCGAAAAGCTCGAACTCTTCCAGAAGATGCTCGAAAAGCTCGACGAGAACGACGACGTGCAGGAAGTTTATCATAACGTCGAACTTCCCGAAGAGGAAGAAGAGGACTGACCGAACGAAAGAGCGCCCTGCCGCAAAATTGCGGCAGGGCGCTTTTTCGCACAAAAAGTCAAGAAATTTCTGTCTCTTGGTGTTATGCTGTGGAAGAGGTGAAAACATGGATCTCCAAGTTCTGGAAGAGATACTCGGCTATATCGAAGAACATTTGAAAGACGAGCTCGACCTCGGCGAACTCGCCGGGCGCGCCTATTGCTCTCCCTATCATTTCCAGCGGACGTTCGGCATCCTCTGCGGGCTCGGACCGGGCGAATATATCCGCCGCCGCAGGCTCTCCCGCGCCGCGCTCGATTTGAAACGGGGAGCAAAGGTGCTCGACGTCGCGCTCGATTACGGCTATACCACGGGCGAGAGCTTTTCCCGCGCCTTTTACAAATTCCACGGGGTAATGCCTGCGCAGGCAAAAAGGGGCGCGGCGGTCAAAAATTACCCCCGCATGGAGGTAAGAAAGGAGGGGACGCGGGAGTTCGGGCTGAGGATCGAAGAACTTCCCGCAAAAACGCTCGTCGGCTTCAAACGCCGCTTTCACGGCGCGCCGTGCGGGGAAGAGCGGGCGCGGCAGGAGCATTCCTTCTACGAGAGCACCCGCGGCAAACAGTGGCTGCTCTTCGGCGCGGGCGGGGGAAAGGCGGAGGAATACGCCCTCTTGATGAACATTACGGAAGAGGGGTACGACTACTATATCGCCTATGCGCTCGACGACAGCGCGCGCGGTTCCCTTTCCGATCCCGCCGTTTTGGGGATCGGCGGGGATCTCGGCTTTGAGACCGTCCTCTTCGGAAGCTGCCGCGCGGCGGTGTTTGCCACGGAAAAGAGCGTGCACCCGATCGCCGACTATTTCGCCCTGCGCGCGTCGCTCGAAAATCTCATGGAGCGCGCAGACTTCGAGTTTGCCGACGCCCCCGAACTCGTCGTATATCACTGGCACTTGCAACAAAAAGAGGAGCGCTATATCGAGATCTGTCTGCCGATCAAGTAATAAAAGCGCCGCGCGCCCCGCTGAGCTCAGCGGGGCGCGCGGCATTTCTTCGCTTCCGTCATTCGAATATCGCGTTGAGCCAAACAATGAACTCGCTCACGAGGGTTTGAAGCTCCTTGCCGTCCACCTCGGCGTCGTCCCAAAGACGGTCTACCGTGCACAGGGCTTCCAGACCGTATTCCGAATAGAGATAATCGACAAAGGCGATCTTGATCAGATCGTAGTCGGAATAGGCGTCGGACCTATCATTCAGCTTCTCGTAGGTCGCGCCGTCGCGGCAGACGCACGCCAAAACGTATTTGAGGTAGGAATAGCTCTCTTCCGTCGGCGCGCCGAACGCTTTCAGATAGAGTTCCTTCGCTTTACGTATCTCCTCTTTCTGTTCTTTTGTCGTCTCTTGCGGGTGACACTCGTCGCGGAGGCGTTCTTCCCGCACAAACGAAACATAGCGCATTTTTTTCTCCCACGGCATGTCGGGTGAGAGTTGGGCAAAGTACTCCGGCATCGCCTCGTTGAGCCACCAAACGTAATTTTGCCCGCCCGCGATGATCACGGCGTGCGCAATTTCATGCGCGAGGGTACACACCGAATTGCAGACGATATAGGGGACGCCCCGCTTGTCGTAGTCCATATAGCCCGTAAAGGTGGAGCCGTCGCCGTGCAGAAAGTCGTAGCCGCTGTCGATCCCGCCGAGGTAGAGGTCGATCGGCTCTTCAAACTTCTCCACCCCCCATATCCCCCTTAGCCACTCTATGTACCGCATGCCGCCGCGCGCGTATTCCGTCAGAACGGGATAGGAGAGGGAAAATTCCTCTTCCTCGTAATAGCGGTCGTTGTAGTCCCGCGGGAAAAGATAGCGCAGTTCGCCCGCCTCCAAGCGGGTCGCATAGTAGTTGTCGCCCACGCGGAAGCGGTATGCGGGAAGTTTTACGCCGCATTGTTCAAAAACGCCCTTCCATTCGGAGAGCGAAGAGGAGATCAATTCTTCCGCATTGCCCGTATTAGGCCACGCCGAAGCGACCTCATAGCCGAAGCTCCAAGCGGTATCGCGCTCCTTTCGGGTCGTCTCGTACGTCGTATAGAGCGGATATTGCAATTCGCGGCAATAGGGGTACTCTGCGAGCATTTTTTCGAGCGATTTGCCGGTATAGCGCGGTTTTTTGCCGAGCAGGCGCAAACTCACGCCCGCATATACGCCGAAGGGCAGCTCTTCTTTGTCTTTTTCCGCCAGCAGACAGGCGAGGATGAGGGCGGGATCGTCGCGGACGTCCACCCAAAGCTCATCGCCGTAAACATGGGTCACCGCGGCGGAGGAGAGGTACACCGTGCAATCGGTAGGGCAGAGGGGCAAAACTTCCTTCACCTTGTCGATCGCGCCGTCCGTCCTGCCCGCGCCGTCCTTTGCGCGGTAATAAAAGCGGCGGTCGTCCTCGGTATAGAGGCGGTCGAGCGAAAGACCGTAAATTTCCGGCAGACAGATATAATTGTTGTTTTCGTAAAGGTAGCCGTTCGGAGAGGCGCTCTCGCCCCCGTATTTGGACGCACAGCCTATGAGGGAAACCAAAAGCGCTCCGAGAAGCAGTCCCGATACGATCTTTTGCGATCTCATACCCCGATGATACCACCGCCACGCGGAAAAGTCAATTAAAGCCACGAAAAAACCTCTCAAACGAGAGGTTTCATGCTTCTTATCTCTTTTTGCCGAGCTCGCCGAGCGCGCCCGTAAGAAAATATTCCGCTGTGGAGCTCTTCCGGATGAGCCGCTTCGCTTCCTCCGGCTCGCACCAGCGGGTCTCGGCGATCTCTTCGTTGAGCACGATCCCCGCGCCCTCGTCTACGGTCACGATGAAGTTGAGCATGAGGATATCCTTCGCTTCGTGATAGCGCGAACCGAAATACCGCCATTTGAGCGCGTTCAAGCGGGTCTCCTCTTTGAGCTCGCGCGGGATCGTCTTTTCTACGCTCTCACCCTTCTTGATATACCCCGCAAACAGCTTAAAGTCCTCGTCGCCGACATGTTTCGCCAATAAAACCTTCGTCTCGGAACGGTTTACCACCGTCATCGACACCGCCACGGGGAAGAAGGGGAACTTGAATTTCTCGCAGCGCGGGCAGTAGGGCACGAGCCCTTCGTTTTCCATAAAGCGCAGCGTGAGTTTTTCACCGCAGTCCCTGCAAAACATCTTACAATCCTCCCTTAAAATTATAAATTGATACTATTTTAACGTTTCGGAAGGGAAAAGTCAATGCCTTTTTGCAATTTCGGTGCGAAAAAATCGGTAAAATCTTCCAAAATTTTTTCAAAGCGCACATTTTGGGGGAAATCGGCGCCCGCCCCGCAAATAAATTTTTTGCCGCCCGAAAACGGAAATCCTCTATCCTTTGCTTGACTTTTTCCGCAAGGGCGTTGTATAATATAATGTATTTTGTTTTCGGCGTTTTGATACGGTCATCGAAAACGCCACATAAGGAGAATTATGCTGACATCGATCTGCGGAATCAACTGGGGAGACGAAGGAAAGGGGAAGATGGTCGATCTCCTCTCCGAGGATTACGATATTGTCTGCCGCTATCAGGGGGGCAACAATGCGGGGCATACCGTCATCAACGAACGGGGGAAATTCATACTCAATCTGCTTCCCTCCGGGATCCTGCGGGAGAATGTCGTAAACGTCCTCGGTCTCGGAATGGTCATCGATATCAAACACCTCGCCGAAGAGACGCAAAGACTGCGCGAAAAGGGGGTAAAGATCACCCCCGATAATCTGAAAATATCCGACCGCGCCGTGATCACCATGCCCTATCACGTCCTTCTCGACTGCCTCGAAGAGGACCGTCTCGCGGGCAAAAAATTCGGGTCTACCCGCCGCGGAATCGCGCCCGTCTATTCCGACCGCTATATGAAAAAGGCGTTCCGTATCGGCGAACTTCTCCACCCCGAAAAACTCTATGCGCGGGTGAAAGAGATCGTGGAATGGAAGAACCTCACCGTGGAAAAGGGGTACGGAAGTGCGCCCGTCTCCGCGGACGAGATGATCGGTTATCTCAAAAAATACGGCGAGCCGCTCAAAGATTATATCTGCGACACGGGGATGTATCTCACAAAAGCCGCAAAAGAGGGCAAAAAGATCATGTTCGAGGCCCAGCTCGGCGCACTCAGAGACGTCGATTACGGCATCTTGCCCTATACTTCGAGTTCGCTCACGATCGCGGCGTACGCGCCCATCGGAGCGGGGGTGCCCAACCTCAAACTCGATAAATCCATCGGCATCATGAAGGCGTATTCCACCTGCGTGGGCGAGGGTCCCTTCGTCTCGGAATATTTTGGAGAGAAGGCGGAAGAGCTCCGCAAAGCGGGCGGCGAATACGGCGCCGCGACGGGTCGCCCCAGAAGGGTGGGACCTTTCGACGTCGTGGCGTCCTCTTACGGCATCCGTTGCCAGGGCGCCGACGAAGTGGTTTTGACGAAGCTCGACATCCTCTCCATCTACGAGGAGATCGAAGTGTGCACGGCGTATGAACTCGACGGCAAGCGCATCACCGATTTTCCCTATCCCGACGCGCTCGATTCCTGTAAACCCGTATATACAAAGCTCAAAGGCTGGCACTGCGATATTTCGAAGTGCCGCAAAAAGGAGGACCTCCCCAAGGAAGCGCTCGAATATATCGCCTTCCTCGAAGAGGCATGCGGCTGTAACATCACCTATGTCGCCGTGGGCGCCGAGCGGGACGCCGTGGTCAAACTCAAATAAACAGCCGGGCGGGACGCCGCTTTTCACTATGCTTAGAACGTTTTACAAGATGCACGGCATCGGCAACGATTATATTTATTTCGACTGTTTCGACGAGCCGTTTGAAGATCCCCAAAAGGCGGCAGTCAAACTTTCCGACCGTCACTTTTCCGTCGGCGGCGACGGGATCATCCTCGTGGAGCGGAGCAAGATCGCCGACGGGAAGATGCGCATGTTCAACGCGGACGGAAGCGAAGGCAAGATGTGCGGGAACGGCGTCCGTTGCGTGGGGAAATTCCTCTACGACATCAAGGGCATACGCAAAGAGATCCTCACGGTGGAAACGGGCTCCGGCGTAAAGACGCTCAAAGTCGTGGCGGAAAAGGACGGCCGAGCCACCGATTTTACGGTGAACATGGGGAGAGCCGTTTTGCGCCCCGCAGAGATCCCCGTCCTTTTGGAGGGGGAAACGGTCGTGAACCGTCCTCTGACCGTCGGCGGGAAAACCTACCGCGTCACCTGCGTTTCGATGGGGAATCCCCATTGCGTGGTGTTCGGCGGCGATCCGTACGGGCTCGACCTTGAAAAGATCGGACCGTTGTTCGAATCCCATCCCGCCTTCCCGGAGCGGGTGAATACCGAGTTCGTGCAGGTTCTTGGGAAAAACGAACTGAAAATGCGGGTCTGGGAGCGCGGAAGCGGGGAGACGCTGGCATGCGGGACGGGCGCCTGCGCGGTTGCAATCGCCGCCATCCTTAACGGATACGCGGAGCAGGACGCCGCGATCCTCGTCCGCCTCAGAGGCGGAGATCTGAAAATCGAATCCACAAAAGACGGGGTGCTGATGACGGGACCCGCCGCGCTCGCCTTTGTGGGCGAAGCGGAAATCTGACGAAAGCAGGAGGTTGCTTATGACAAAATATATTTTTGTGACGGGAGGCGTCGTTTCCGGGCTCGGAAAGGGGATCACGGCGGCGTCGCTGGGACGGCTTCTGAAAATGCGGGGCTATAAAGTCGCCGCGCAGAAGCTCGACCCTTACATCAACATCGATCCGGGCACCATGAGCCCCTATCAGCACGGCGAAGTGTATGTGACCGAGGACGGCGCGGAAACCGACCTCGATCTCGGTCATTACGAGCGGTTTATCGACGAAAATCTCAACAAATATTCCAACCTCACCACGGGGAAAGTTTACTGGAACGTGCTCAACAAGGAGCGCGCGGGGGAATACCTCGGACAGACGGTGCAGGTGATCCCCCATATCACCAACGAGATCAAAAACTTTATCTACCAGGTGGGGACGACCTCCAACGCCGATATCGTGATCACCGAGATCGGCGGCACGACGGGGGACATCGAGAGCCAGCCCTTCCTCGAAGCCATCCGCCAGGTGGCGCGCGAAAAGGGGAGGGAAAACTGTTGCTTTATCCACGTTACCCTCGTGCCCTATATCTCCGGCTCCTGCGAATTCAAGAGCAAGCCCACCCAGCACTCCGTAAAGGAATTGCAAGGCATGGGCATTTTCCCCGACATCATCGTCGCCCGCGTAGACGAGCATATGCCCGAATCGATCATCGAAAAGATCGCCATGTTCTGCAACGTCGAACCGGACTGCTGCATTGAAAATCTCACGGTGCCCGTCCTCTACGAGGCGCCGCTGATGCTCGAAAAACGCAACTTTTCCACGACCGTCTGCCGCATTCTCCATCTCGAACCGCATGAGATCGATCTGCGCGAATGGGAGGAGATGCTCGCGCGCATCCACGCCCGCAAAAAGACGGTGAAGATCGCCCTTTGCGGCAAATATATCACCCTTCATGACGCCTACCTCTCCGTCTGCGAAGCTCTCGCCCACGGCGGCTACGAAGCGGGCGCAAAGGTAGACATCAAGTGGGTCGATTCCGAAACGATCACCCGCGAGAGCGTGGACGAACTGCTCGGCGACGCGGACGGGATCCTCGTTCCCGGCGGATTCGGCATCCGCGGCATCGAGGGCAAGGTGCTCGCCTGCAAGTATGCGCGCGAACACAACGTTCCCTATCTCGGACTCTGCCTCGGCATGCATATCGCGGCGATCGAGTTCGCGAGAGATGTGCTCGGTCTTGCCGACGCGAACTCCTCCGAGTTCGTTCCCGAAGGCAAACATTCCGTCATCGACCTCATGCCCGACCAGTACGGGGTGAAGATGGGGGGCACGATGCGGCTCGGCGCCTACCGTTGCAAGGTCATCGGGAAGCAGATGAAGGCGGCTTACGGGACGGAGGAGATCGGCGAACGCCACCGCCACCGCTTCGAATTCAACAACGAATACCGCGAAGTGTTTGAGGCGAACGGCATGACGATCGCGGGGACTTCGCCCGACGGGAGCCTCGTCGAGGCGATCGAGTACGACGCCAACGATTTCTTTATCGCGGTGCAGTTCCATCCCGAATTCAAGTCCCGCCCGAACAATGCCCATCCGCTCTTCCGCGAATTTATCCGCCATGCGGTAAAACATCACCAAAAAGCATGAAGATCAACCGTCATTTTCTCGAATTACACGACAGCTATCTCTTTTCCACGGTCGGGAGAAAGACCGCCGAATATATCGCCGCGCATCCCGGACGCAAAGTCATCCGTCTCTCCATCGGAGACGTGACCCGTCCGCTCGCGCCCGCGGTGATCGATGCCATGCACCGCGCCGTGGACGATATGAGCAAAAAAGAGACCTTCAAAGGGTACGGTCCCGACCGGTATTGCTACGGATACGACGTTCTTCTCGATTCGATCGTGCACAGCTACGCCCGTAAGGGAATTTCCCTCGAAAAGTCCGAAATCTTTATCTCGGACGGCGCAAAGTCCGATCTCGGCAATATCCTCGATCTGTTTGCGCCCGAAAATACCGTGCTCGTGCCCGATCCCGTCTATCCCGTCTACGTCGATACCAACGTCATGGCGGGGCGGAAGATCCTCTTTGCCGACGCGACCGCCCGGAACGGTTTTCTGCCCATGCCCGATTTTTCGGTGGATGCGGATATTATCTATCTCTGCTCCCCCAACAACCCCACGGGCGCGGCATATACCAAGGAGCAGCTCAAAGAGTGGGTGCGTTACGCCCTGAAAAAGGACGCCGTGCTTCTCTACGACGCCGCGTACGAATACTTTATCACCGATCCCGCCCTCGCCCGCTCTGTTTTCGAGATCGAGGGGGCGAAGGAATGCGCGATCGAATTCTGTTCCTATTCCAAGACGGCGGGCTTTACGGGGGTGCGCTGCGGCTATACGGTCGTGCCGCAGGCGCTCATAAGAGAGGGGACTTCCCTCAACAAACTCTGGGCGAGAAGGCAATCCACCAAGTTCAACGGCGTGAGCTACATCACGCAGATGGGCGCGGCGGCAGTCTTTACCGAAGAGGGGGAAAAACAGATCGCCGAAAATCTCGGCTATTACCGTGAGAACGCCGCGATCATCGCCGATTGCCTCGACGGGATCGGGATCCGCTACACGGGCGGGAAAAATTCTCCCTATATCTGGATGGAATGCCCCGGCGGCATGGGCAGTTGGGAATTTTTCGACTATCTGCTCGAAAATGCGAACGTCGTAGGCACTCCGGGGAGCGGCTTCGGCAAAAACGGAGAAGGATTTTTCCGTCTCACGGCATTCGGCACGAAAGAGGATACCGCCGAGGCGTGTTGCCGCATCCGCGATCTGCTTACGAAATAAAGAAGGACGACATGAGAACCAAAGAAACCGGCATTTTGTGCCATATATCCTCCCTTCCCGGAAAATACGGGATCGGCAATCTGCACGACGCCGCGCGCTTTGCGCAGAAACTTTCTTCCTGCGGCGTGACCCACTGGCAGATCTTGCCCCTCGTCCAGACGGGCTACGGGAATTCTCCCTACCAGTCGGCGGCTTGTAGTTCCGGGAATCCCTATTTTATCGATCTCGACGGGCTCGGCAAAATGGGGCTCCTCACCCAGCGGGAGCTCAAAGCCCTGCGCGACCGCTATAAAAACGCGGCGCGCGTCGATTACGGCGCCCTCTACGAAGAACGCTATCAAACGCTGCGGCTCGCTTTTTCCCGCTACCATTTCGACGACGAAACCTTCCGCAATTTCGTAAAAGAGGGGAAGTTCGAGGATTACGCCCTCTTCATGACGGCAAAAACCGTGTACGGGGGGAGCTTCTGCGACTGGGACGAGCCCTTGAAACGGCATACGCCCGAAGCGCTGGAAACGCTCCGCACGGAGCGCCACGAGGAATATCTCTTCTGGCAGTTCGTGCAATTTATCTTTTGGTCGCAGTGGGAAGAACTCCACAAAAGATGCCTTTCGGAGGGGCTCAAACTCATCGGGGACATCCCGCTCTACGTCGCCTACGACAGCGCGGACGTATGGGCGCACCCGGAGCTTTTCAAACTCGATAACGACTTGAAACCGACGAAAGTCGCGGGGGTTCCGCCCGATTATTTCTCCGCCACGGGACAGCTGTGGGGCAACCCCGTTTACGACTGGAAGGCGCATGAAAAAGAGAAATACGGGTGGTGGACGGAGCGGCTCAAAACCGCGCTCTCTACCTACGACCTCGTTCGCATCGACCACTTCCGCGGCATCGACCGCTACTATGAGATCGACTTCGGCGCGACCGACGCGATCGGGGGAAAGTGGCAGGAAGGTCCCAAAGAGAAGCTCTTCGCTTCGCTCGGCGGGGCAAGGAAAAACATCATTGCGGAAGATCTCGGCACCATCGACGACGGCGTGCGCGAACTCCTCAAAAAGACGGGCTTCCCCGGCATGAAGGTGCTCCTTTTTGCCTTCGACGGCAACCCCGCAAATCCCTTTCTTCCCCACCTTTATCCCGAAAACTGCGTCTGCTACACGGGCACGCACGACAACGACACGATCGCGGGCTACGCGCTATCGCTCTCTGCGGAAGATTATATCCTCTTCCGCTCCCGCGTCGCCGCGGAGCTTGCCGCCTGCTCGCTCAACGTCCCTCTCACCGAGGACCCGCGCACGATCGCGCAGGCATTCCTCGCGATGGCACTTACAAGCAAGGCGCGCCTCTCCGTCCTGCCCATACAGGACGTCTTGGCGGAGAACAATTCCTGCCGCATGAACTTTCCCGGAACCTCGGAGGGAAACTGGCAGTACCGGCTTGCCCGTCTGCCCTCCGCGCAGGTCCTTTACAGACTGAAAAAAATGATAAAAATATATAGGAGGTAACTTTATGGCAAAAGAGAAGAAGGGATTCTTCAAAGAGTTCAAGGAGTTCATCACGCGCGGTAACGTGTTCGATATGGCAGTCGGCATCATCATCGGCGGCGCGTTTACCGCTATCGTGACGGCTCTTACGAACCAGATCCTGATGCCTTTCATCAACTGGATCCTCTTCCTCATCACGGGCGGAAAAGGGCTTTCCAACGTCTACACCTATCTGTATCAGGCGACAATGACCGATGAAGCGGGCGCCACGGTGATCGATCTTGCGAATTCCATCTATATCGACTGGGGCGCATTCCTCACCGCGATCATCAACTTCATCCTCATCGCCCTCGTGCTCTTCCTCATCGTAAGGACGGTGAACCACGTCCGCGAACGGGCTGAGGAATTGAAGGCGAAGCAAGCGGCGGAAGAAGCGGCTGCCGCGGCGGAAGAAGCTCCCGCGGAACCCGCGGAACCCGAAACTCCTCCCGCACCTCCCGCTCCGACGGCGGAAGAACTGCTCACCGAGATCCGCGATCTGCTCAAAACCAAGAAAGAATAACCGCTCGGCGCAAAGAGCCGACCCGATGGGGTCGGCTCTTTCACATCTTCCCCGCCTTTTTCCATATCATGAACGGGGAGAAAGAAATGCGCATTTGTTTTGTGACAAGCGGAAATCCGGGCAACTATCGCGGCGAACGGGAATCGGACGTGTTGATCTTTCCATTTCTTCTCGGAGAAGTGAGTTACGAACGGGAGCTCAAAGGGGAAACGAGCCTGTTCGAGGACATTGCGATCCTCTCCAAAACGGGTTGCAACGTCGTTGTCTGCGGCTGTTACACCAACGCGCGGGGGATGCGCAGAAAGTCGGTCGTCGTTGCCGAACGGGGGCGCATTCTCGGCGTTTCCGATATGGTCAACCGCATCGACGGCAACGAATTCCGCAGCGGGGCGGGCATCAAGACGTTCGATACCAAGGCGGGCAAGCTGGGGATCGTCGTGGGGGAGGATCTCTATTTCCCGCAGGTGCTCGAAACCCTCTCCGTCTGCGGCGCGGACGTGGCGCTCTGCGTTTTCGAACAGCTCAACGAGAGCTTGGAGACGACGCTCGTCCGTGCAGGCGCCTTTTTTTACGGTTTGCCCGTCTGTCTGTGCGCCTACGGCTATGCGGGGATCGCCGACCCCGCGGGAAAACTGCGCTTTTCCTCCCCGAAAAGCCCCTGCGTCTACGAACTTCCCCGCGAACAGGAGTATCATATCGTCGAGACCCGCAAACGGGGATTTTTTCTCAAACGCAAAACGGAATACTGAAATTTTCTTCGATAAAAAACTTCATTCCCCGCAAACTATTACCAAACCCCTTCGATCGGGTAAAACAGGAATGAGGTGTATGATGAAGATCGCTTTTTTCGATACCAAAGATTACGATATTCCGTCCTTTGAAAAATTCGGCAAGGAATACGGCGTCGAATTCAAGTACTACGAAACAAAACTTTCGGTCGATACGGCGGGGCTTGCGCGCGGCTACGACGGCGTTTGCGCCTTCGTCAACGATACGATCGACGCGCCCGTGATAGACAAGCTCTACGGGCTTGGAATCCGCATTATCGCCATGCGGTGCGCCGGCTACAACAACGTAGACCTCAAACACTGCTTCGGCAAGATCCATGTCGTCCGCGTTCCCGCATATTCTCCCTACGCCGTCGCGGAGCATACGATGGCGCTGCTGCTGACGTCGGTGCGGCGCATCCACAAAGCCTATAACCGCACCAAGGACTTCAACTTCTCGCTGAGCGGGCTTATGGGCTTCGACCTGCACGGGAAAACGGTGGGGGTCATCGGCACGGGAAAGATCGGGAAAGTGTTCATCGATATTTGCAAGGGATTCGGGATGCGCGTGCTCGCATACGACAAATTTCCCTCGGCGGAAGGGGTGCAATACGTCTGTTTAGACGAGCTCTTCGGGCGGAGCGACATCATCTCCCTCCACTGCCCGCTCACCGAAGAGACGGAGCATCTGATCGACGGTGCGGCGGTGGAAAAGCTCAAAAAAGGGGTGATCATCCTCAACACTTCGCGCGGCGGGCTCATCGACGCGGAAGCCCTCCTCGACGGGATCAAGAAGCGGAAAATAGGGGCGGCATGCCTTGACGTGTACGAAGAGGAGTCGGACGTCTTTTTCCGCGATTTTTCGGGGCATATCGTCGACGACGACGTGCTCGCCCGCCTGCTGTCGATGCCGAACGTGATCGTAACTTCCCACCAGGCGTTCTTAACGGAGGAAGCGCTCTCAGGGATCGCCGAGACGACGGTAAAAAATCTCACGGCGTTTTTCGGCGGCGAACTCTGCGAAAACGAACTCTGCTACCGTTGCGGGAACGTGGAAAACTGCGTGAAGGAAAGAAGAGAGCGTTGTTTTTGAAAAAATTCCCCCGAACGCACATACTGTAAAGAGATGGCTTTTTGGAGCGGGAAAAAATTTTTGCGGGTCGCCGCGCTTACCGTCGGGGCGGTCGCGCTCGCGGTCATCCTCTTTTTCGGTCTGCGGGCAAGCCTCTTTCCGCGTCCTTACCGGGAAACGGCGGGGGACGACCCGCTCGTGTATGCGGTGATGAAGGCGGAGAGCGGCTTTTCGGAGAGCGCAAAGAGTTCCGCGGGCGCCGTCGGGCTCATGCAACTGCTTCCCTCGACGGCGGAATTTATCTGCCGCAGGAACGGGCTGAAATTCGAGCCCGACCGCCTCACGGAAGGGGAATACAACGTGCGCCTCGGAAGGCTGTATCTTGCCTATCTTTCTGACCGATTCGGCGAGACGGAAACCGCGCTCGCCGCATACAACGCGGGCGAAGGGGTCGTTTCGAAATGGCTCAAAGACGCCGCCATATCTCCCGACGGGAAAAAGCTGGCGGCGATCCCGTATCCCGAAACGGCGGACTTCGTAAAAAAAGTGATAAAATTTCGGAATTTTTACAAATTTTTATATCATTAAAACTTGACATCCGCCTTAAAATGATGTATGATATGAAAGCTGTCGAAGAAGAGTACGCAAAATTTTCTTTGCGGCGCACAAAAAGAATGCGGTCGTGGCGGAACTGGCAGACGCGCAAGACTAAGGATCTTGTGGGAGACCATGCAGGTTCGATTCCTGTCGACCGCACCAAGTCAGTATAATCCGAACCAAATACTCGTAACGAGTGAATGGTTCGGATTTACTTTTATAATTTAGCGAAT
>CANRNP010000027.1 GCA_947632015.1 uncultured Clostridia bacterium
ACACCACCTCAGTCACTTCGTGACAGCTGTTTTGGCGGCAGGTACCGCCAAAACCCCGTACTTCGCGGCTATGCCGCTCGTGCCGCCCTTCGACAACATGGAACGTGCGGGCGGTCTGCGCCAACACCACCTCAGTCACTTCGTGACAGCTCCTCCTCAAGGAGGAGCCAAGGGTAATACGCCCTTGCTTCTGAATTGACACCACCTCAGTCACTTCGTGACAGCTCCTCCTCAAGGAGGCGCCAAGGGTAATACGCCCTTGCTTCTGAATTGACACCACCTCAGTCACTTCGTGACAGCTCCTCCTCAAGGAGGAGCCAAGAGTAATATGCCTTCGGTGACAGCTCCTCCTCAAGGAGGAGCCAAGGGTAAGGCTTAAATGCCGCCGGCGGCTGTGGACATGCTGAATATCGGGATGTAGATCGCGATAACAATGAACGCCACAACTACACCAAGGATGATCGTGATCATCGGTTCGATCAAGCCCAACGCACGGTCGGACGCGGTCGTCGCTTCGTCGGTATAGAACAGACCGATCGTGCGGAGAGTTTCTTCGAGCATACCCGAAGATTCGCCGACTGCGATCATTTCGATGAGCATTGCGGGCAAATATACGGATTCTTTGAGCGCCTCGCCAAGGCTCATGCCGCCTTCGAGCTTTACGATCGCCTCGTTGAGTTCTTTGCCGAGGCACTTCGAATCGACTACGCGGCTCACAATGTCGAGCGCGCGGGTAATGGGCAAGCCTGCCGCCAAAAGGGTGGAAAGAGTGTTCGCCACCTGCGCCGCCGCACCGTAACGGGTGATCTTCCCGATCACGGGCATCTTCATCTTGATCTTGGAATAAACCATTTTGCCCCGCTCCGTTCTGCCAAACAGATAGAAGCCGAGGATGACCAGCGCGATCGCGATGAGAACGACATACCACCAGTGCGTCATGAAATCGGATATGGCGATCAGGATGCGGGTAATGAGCGGGAGATCGGTCCCGAAGGACTGCAACGTCTCCGTCATGCGCGGCACCAGCACCACCATGACGATGCCGATGACGACGATCGCGAGCAAGAGCACGATGATGGGATAGGTGAGCGCGGATTTTACCTTTTTGTTCGTTTTATGGGCGCGCGAGTAATACACTTCGAGACTTTGGAAGGAATTTTCGAGCGTGCCCGATTCTTCGCCCGCGCGGACGGTCTCGATGAACACCGCGGGGATCTTTTTGCCGTTCTTCTCCAAACTGCGCGCCAAGGAATAGCCCGCCGCCACGTCCGCCGCCGTTGCGCGGAGATAGCGGCGCATCAACTTGTCGTCGCACTGTTCCGCCACGATCTCGATCGTGCGCGTCATGGAGAGCCCGGCTTTGAGCATGATGAAAAACTGGTTCGCCGTGAGCGCGAGCGTCTTGTTGCTTACCCAAAGAGGCTCGTTGATATCGATATTGACGCGGCGTTCTTTGCGGACGGGACGGATGTCCTCCACGACCGCGCAGGTGCGGCGGATCTCGTTTACCGCTTCGAACTCATCGTAAGCCTCGATCACGCCGTTCACCGTAGAACCGTCGTTTGCAATGGCGCGATATTTGAACGTTTTCATCCATGACCTCCTTTTTCGGTTCTGCTTTTATTCTGCCCGCGGGAATCGCGGTTCAGAACACGTTTTTGCGGACATACTCTGCATCGTGCGCGGCGGCTTTTGCCGTCTCCGCCGTGATAATGTGCTGGCGGAAGAGGGAAAGCAGGGAATTATCCATCGAAATGGAGCCTTCCGCCGCCGAAGTCGCCATCGAGCTTGCGATCTGCGGCGTTTTCCCCTCGCGGATGAGGTTGCGGATCGCGGGCGTTACCATCATGAGTTCGCACGCGGCGACCCGTCCGCCCCCTCTCCTCGGCAAAAGCTGTTGGGAGAGGACCGCCATCAGCGTTGTGGAAAGCTGCATGCGGATCTGCCTCTGCCGCATTTCGGGGAACACGTCCACGATGCGGTCGATCGAGTCTGCCGCGGAGTTGGTGTGGAGGGTGGCGAATACCAAATGCCCCGTTTCCGCCGCGGTGAGCGCCGTCTCGATGGTGTGGAGATCGCGCATTTCGCCGATAAGGATCACGTCGGGGTCCTCACGCAAAATCGCTCTGAGACCGCTCGCGTAGCTCTCCGTATCCGAGCCGATCTCGCGCTGGTTGATCACGCAACGGTCGGGCTCGTAAATGTATTCTATGGGGTCTTCGAGGGTGATGATGTGCCCGTCGAAGGTGTGGTTGATCTGGTTCAGCATGGCGGCGAGGGTGGTCGATTTGCCGCTGCCCGTTTCGCCCGTGACAAGCACGATGCCGCGGTTGAGGTCGGGCAAAGACTGCACTTTGGGCGGAAGTCCGAGCGAGGCGAGTTCGGGGATCTTATCGGAAAGGATACGGATCGCCGCAGAGACCGAACCCTGTTGGCGGAAAAGATTGATACGGCAACGGATCTTGCCGGGGAAGGTGATCGCCAGATCGAGCTCCCCCATCTTTTCGATCGAGGCATAGTCGGCACCCGCCATCTGCCGCGCATAATATTCGCAATCCGCCGCGCTCAAAGGTGCGCCGAAATTCTGTAACGCTCCGTCGATCCGCACACGGGGCGGAAGCCCGCGTACCAGATGAATGTCGGACGCACGCTTGTCTTTCGCCGCCGCGACGATCGCGTTGAGTTCCATAGGCATATTTCGTTTCTCCTTACCCTAAGGGAAATATTCGGTCAATCCGCCGTCGTATTGATAATGCGGAGCACTTCGTCGGAAGAGGTGATCCCGCTGAGCACGAGCCGAAGCCCTTCCTCGCGCAGAGGGGTGAACGCGCCGCGCTTTACGCTGGCTTCGAGCTCCGTCATGTGGCTTCCCGAAGCCACCGCACGCTTGAAATCGCGGTCCATAATGAGGATCTCGAACACGGCGGTCCTGCCGACGTAGCCCGTATGATAGCAATGCGGGCAACCCTTGCCGCGGTAGAACTTGACGGACGCGGGGTCTGCCTTGCAACCGAGTTTATCGAGTTCGGTCTGCGCGGGAGTGTAGCTCTCCTTGCAATGCGGGCAAATTTTGCGCACGAGACGCTGGGAAATGACGCCGTTCAGGGCGTCCGCCAAAAGATAGGGCGCGACGCCGATGTCTATCAAGCGGTCGATCGCCGAGAACACGTCGTTCGTGTACACCGTGGAGAGCACCAAGTGCCCCGTGATCGCGGCGCGGATGGCGATCTCTGCCGTTTCGCCGTCGCGGATCTCGCCGATCGCGATGATGTCGGGGTCCTGACGGAGAACGGCGCGCAGACCGCCCGCAAACGTCATGCCGACTTTTTCGTTGATCTGCACCTGGTTGACGCCGTCGATGTCGTATTCGACGGGGTTTTCGAGCGTGACCAGATTGACTTCTTCGGTGTTGAGCGTGCGGATCATCGTGTACATGGTGGAAGATTTCCCCGAACCCGTAGGACCGACGATGAGGATCATGCCGTGCTCGTTCGTCAGCAGACGGTTGTATTTTTCGAGATTCTCCCCTTCGAGCCCGATCGCCGCCGCGTTCAGAAGCTGTGTGGATTTATCGAGGAGACGGATCACGACTTTCTCCCCGTACATGGTGGGAAGCGTGGACATACGCAGGTCGATGCTGTGACCTTTGATCATGACGTTCGAACGGCCGTCCTGCGGGACGCGCGATTCGGTGATGTCCATTCCGCCCATGATCTTCAAACGGGAAATGACGGCGCGCTTCAATTCGTCGGGTACGGTGAGCACCGTGCGCAGACTGCCGTCGATACGCATACGGACGACCATTTCGTCGGCATGCGGCTCCAAATGCACGTCGCTCGCGCGTTCGACAGAGGCGCGCTCCAAAATGGAGTTGACGAGGCGGATGGTGGGAGCGGACTGCGTATCGTCGCTCACCTCTTCCGCACGGGGCTGTGCCGCTGCCGCCGTTTCGCGGGCGCTGTTGTCGTAACGCATCTCTTCGATGGCGCGCGCCACGCCCTCGTTGCCGTAGAGCGTGGAGATCGCCTTGTTCACCGCGGCGACCGTCGCGATCTTCGGAATGATGCGCTTGCGCGTTGCCGTACGCACTTCTTCGAGCGCGACGAAGTTCAACGGGTCGGACATGGCAAGGGTGAGTTCGTCCTTGTTCAGCCTAACGGGAACAACGCCGTGACGGCGCGCAATGCTCTTCGGCACCAGCGAAGCGAGTTCGATGGGTATGCGAACTTTGCTCAGGTCGATAAAGTCAATCCCAAGCTGCAATTCCAGCGTCTCTATCAGGCGCTGTTCGTTAATGATACCCTCGTCAATGAGGATCGTGCCGAGCCGTTCATGGCGCGTTTTTTGCAGTTCCAGCGCCCTGTCGAGCTGTTCCTGCGTGATTGCTCCATTGTTGACGAGAATGTCGCCTAAACGAAAGTATTTCATGCCCTTTCCCTTGCCGTTATGCGATTTTTTCGGTTCCGCGGAATGTCCGGCAGAACCAAAAGTCCGTACGATATTATTATATCACTCTTTTTTCTTTTTTTCAACGATTTTTCAACAATATTCGATATATTTCTTCCTTTTTCGGAAAAAACCTCATCGAGGGAAGTTTTTCCGCCCGTTATTCTTCCTCGCCGAAGAGCAAGATCTTCAACACTTGCATGAGCTGCGGGATGTTGACGGGTTTTGCGACGTGCGCGTTCATGCCGCTCTCCGCCGCCTTTTTGCGGTCCTCGTCGAACGCATTCGCCGTCATGGCGACGATCGGCACCGAGGCAAGACGCTCGTCGCCGAGGGCGCGGATCGCCTTTGTCGCCTCGTAACCGTCCATGACGGGCATTTGCACGTCCATCAAAACGAGATCGAAGTGCCCCGGAGGCGAATTCTTTACCTTCTCCACCGCCACGGCGCCGTTTTCCGCCGTCTCCACTTCGAAACTGTTTTCGAGGAGCAGTTCCTCGGCAATCTCGCGGTTGAGCTCGTTGTCCTCGACGAGCAGAACGCGCTTGCCCTTGAATATATCGGCATAGCCCGTGAGCTCTTCCGCCGCGGAGACGGGCGTGCTCTGCTGCGCCCCGACGACCGAGACGAGGGTCTCGCGGAGCTCGGAGAGGAAGATGGGTTTGTTGCAATATGCCGTAACGCCGATGTCTTTGGCGTCCTCCATGATCGCCGACACGTCGTAGGCGGTAATGATGATGATCGGGACGTCGTCGCCCACGACTTTGCGGATCTGCCGCACGATCTCGAAGCCGCTCAGATCGGGCATCACCCAGTCGATGATATACACGGAGAAATGATCTCCCACATCCACCGCCTGCTGGGCGCGGAGCACCGCTTCCTTGCCGTACATGGTCCATTCCGAACGCATCCCGATCTGCATCAGCATCTTCGAGACGCTGTCGCAGGTATCGAAATTGTCGTCTACGACCAACGCGCGGAGCCCTTCCAGCTCCTTGATGACCTCTACCTTATGATGCTCCGTTTGCAGACGGAATTGCACATCGATGATAAATTCGGTGCCCTTGCCCTGCTCCGTTTCCACGCGGATGGTGCCGCCCATCGTTTCGATGATGTTCTTGGTGATCGCCATGCCCAGCCCCGTGCCCTGGATCCCGCTCACCGTGCTCGTGCGTTCCCGTTCGAAGGGTTCGAACACATGCTCGGCGAACTCTTTGCTCATGCCGATGCCGGTATCCTTTACGCGGATCTCATAGCTTCCGTAACCTGCCGGCGCGCCCATCTTCTGGCGGATGGTGAGGGAGATGGACCCTCCCGCGGGCGTGAACTTGATCGCGTTCGACAAGAGGTTGAGGAGCACCTGGTTGACGTGCAGTTTGTCGCAGAAGATGTCCTCGTCCACGACGTCGAGCGTGTCCATGAAGAAGTTGAGGCGCTTCCCCTTCATCTGCGTCTGGATGATGTTGCGCATATCGCGGAAAATATCCGAAATACTGCACGGCTTTTCCTCGATGTTGAGTTTGCCGCTCTCGATGCGGGACATATCGAGAATGTCGTTGATGAGGGAGAGCAAATGGTTGCCGGAGGACATGATCTTGCCCAGATACTCCTGCACGCGCTCCTTGTTGTCGATATTCGTCTGGGCGAGGGCGGTGAAGCCGAGGATGGCGTTCATCGGGGTGCGGATGTCGTGCGACATGTTCGAGAGGAAGGTCGTTTTCGCGCGCTCCGCCGCCTCCGCCTTGTAGAGCTTCTCTTCGAGCACGGCGCGTTCGACCGACTTCTTGATCGCATCCTTCGCGCTGAACCGCACAAAGATGAAATAACATGCGAGCGCCACCACGAACACGACGCCGATGATGATGAAAACGAGCTGAACGTCCCTGACATTTCCGAGCGCCACGTCTACGGGCACGGTGATGCAGATCGTCCATTGATCCTTCACGACGCCGTCCGCGGGGGAGTAGTAGAGGTACATCCACTTTCCCAAGCTCGGCGATTTGAACTCCACATAGCCCGTATTGAGCGCGAGAATATCCCGCTTCGCCTCTTCCGTCGTTTTCCCCCGCGTTGTGCGCAGAAGGAGATCGTCGAAGGTGCCGAGACGGAATGCCGTATTGTAACTGCCGTCCTCATTTCTGCCGTGCCAGGTATCCATGATGGCTTCATGCCCTTCGCTCGTTACGTCGAAGATCATGACGTTCGCATTCGAATTATAGATGTTGGAAGTTTTCAGGAGTTCGGGCAGCTGCGACAGCGCGGTAACGCCGTAGAGCATGGCGACGGTTTCGCCGTTTTTCGTTCCGCCCTTTGTGATGGGGACGAAGTGCGCGATGAGCTGGGTGCCCTCCACCCCCTGGCGGCTGCTCTCGAATCTGTGCGAGATATGCTCGCCATGCGCCGCTTCCTCCTCGTAAGAGAACTGGTTCGCCGCGACGTCCGTCATGTTGTCGTCGGGAAGGAGGATGGTGTCCGTCGGGAGCAGTACGCGCAAATTCATCGTCTGCTGTAACGGTTTGAGCTGGGCGAGCGAATCGCGCAGTTTATCGATGTCGACGGGGTCGGAGCGGAATGCCTCCGACTCGGCGAGGATCTCCGCCATCGCCCGCAAAACTTCCCCGTCCCGTTCGAAGCGGGAATTCACCTGGTCGATGACGTTGTTCACGGAGTCCTCGAACTGGTCGAATCCGCGCGCGCGGGCGATCCTGTCGCATCCGAGATAGGCGGAAGCGATCCCCACGACGATGACAACGATGAGGATCAGGGTCGCGATGATATTTTTTTCGGCGAAAAGGACCCGCTTTATCTTCTTTGTCCCCTTCGCTTCTTCTGTGCGCGTGTTTTCTGCCATTTTTTATTCTCTCAAAGTTTTCGGACGGGAAAAAAGGTCAAAGCGGGATTGCCGCCTTGAATCCGGCGATCGCCGCGGTCGTGCGCTCGTAATCTTCTTTCACCTGCGGAAGGAGCGCCAGCGCCGCCTCTCTGTCGCCGCGGCGCAACGCCTCGGTGAGTTCGCTGCTCGAATTTGCGAGGCGGGTAAAACTCAGATTCTGGCACATGCCCTTGATGGTATGCGCCGCGCGGAATGCCTCCGCGTCGTTCCCCTCTTCCAAAGAGCTCAAAAGCAAACGGTAGCTCCCGTCGTCGGGGAATTTGAGCACGAACTTCTGTACCAGCCTCTCGCTGCGCAATCTGCCGATCACATCCTCGTAGTCGCCGCCCAGCGCGGCGTAACATTCCTGAATCGTCATTCCTTTTTGGCTCCTTTCCGTTCGTTTTCGTCGAGATCCTCTATTTCGGAGAGCATACGGCCGTGGCCAGCGCTCTCCGCGGGACGGACTGCCGTTTCTTCCATCGATTCGTCATAAAAATGGTAGGACGCCCGCCCGGCATTTTTGGAGACATAGAGCGCGATATCCGCCTTCCGGAAAATATCGTTGTAGCTCTGCCCTTTTTCGGTCATCTCCGCGATGCCCATGCTCACCGTGAGGTCGAAATCATCTACCTTGCCGCAGACGGAGCGGAAAATACGGGCGATGATGGGGTGAATGTCTACATTATATTCGAACACGACCAAAAATTCGTCGCCGCCGATGCGGGCGCAGACGTCCCCCGCCCGCGTGTTGTGCAGGATGCGCTCCGACACCTCGCAAAGGACCCTGTCGCCGAACAAATGCCCGTAAATATCGTTCGCGTTTTTGAAATTATCGATGTCGAACACCGCGAAGGCATACTGCTTGGCGGGGAAATTCGAGAGCTTTTTGGCGATCTCCTCCGACGCGCCCGAACGGTTGAGCAAGCCCGTGAGCGGATCGCGGATGGAACTTTCGCGGAGCTCGGTGATGCGGGTGTGGACATCGTGGATATCGACGAGTTTGCCAATGACGCTCCCGATGCGGGGCGGCTCGTCGTCCGTCCAGATCGAGTGCATGATCACGCTGTACCAGCGCTCTTCGCCGCCGATGCGCAGGATGCACTCGTGGCGGAATTCGGGATGTTCGGCGGAGGTTTGGGCAAAGAAGCCGTTCAGTCCCCGGAACCAATTCGCGCCGAGCTGTTCGCAGAGTTTTGCGTTGTGCGCGGGGTCGACGATCTCTTGGTTGACGCCGAGCTTTTTCGCCCCCCACGGAGAGAGCTTGAGAAGATCTTCCCCAACGATATATTCAAATTGGATCTCCTCGGTGAGCTCGGCATAGAAGTTGAACTTCATCCGCTCATAGTCGAGCAATTTGAGGGTGCGGTCGGAAACGGTGCTCTTGGAATGGAGCACGGCGTCCGCAAAACTGCGGACTTCCCGCCGCGACGACCTTTCCCCCGGATCGGTCATGAGCGCGTCGCGGATATCAGTGAATTCGTCTTTGAGACATTCGAGCAAAATGGGGTTGAAAACGCCGCACTTTCCCGTGAGGATCATCTCCTTCGCCTGTTCGGGAGAGAAGGGCGGTTTGTACACCCGTTCGCTCGTAAGGGCGTCGTACACGTCCGCCAAAGCGACAATCTGCGCCGAAATGGGAATGGCGTCCCCTTTCAGCCCGTCGGGATAGCCCCTGCCGTCGTACCGCTCGTGATGCCAGCGGCAGATCTCATAGGCGCACCGCACCAGCGGATCTTCGCGGTGGTTGGAGAGCGCCTCCAACATCTGGGCGCCGATGAGACTGTGCGTTTTCATGACGGCAAACTCCTCGTCGGTGAGCTTGCCGGGCTTGTTGAGAATTTTATCGTCGATGGCGATCTTGCCGATGTCGTGCAGGGCGGACGCCATGCTGATGGTGGAAATTTCCGCCTCGGTGAGGGGGTATTTCGTCGTCTTTTTTACCAGTTTTTTAAGCAGAAACTCGGTGATCGTGCGTACATGCCGGATATGCAGTCCGCTCTCGCCGTTGCGGAATTCGACGATATGGCTCAAAATATCCACCATGAGGCTGCTGCTCTGTTCCTTCTCTTTGAGCTGTTCCTCGATGATGCCGAGAAGTTTTTTCTGCTTTGCGTACAGCAAAATGGTGTTGACAACGCGGCGATGGACGATGGACGCATCGAAGGGGCGCATGATGAAGTCGGTCGCGCCGAGCGAATAGGCGCGCTCGATCTGGTCGGACGCCGTTTCCGCGGAAACCATGATCACGGGAAGATCTTCGATCATGCGGGTGCGGCTCATCTCCGTGAGCACGTCGAAGCCGTTCATCTTCGGCATGACAATATCGAGAAGGACGAGGGAATAATCTCCCCCCTCCTTCAAGAGCTTGATCGCAACTTCGCCGTCCTCCGCTTCCTCGACGTCGAATTCATCCGCCAACATATCGGCAAGGATCGAACGGTTCATCTCCGAATCGTCTACGATCAGAATACGTTCCTTCCGTGGATGCCGGCTTTCTGCCATACGTGATTCTCCCCCGTCCCCTCTTTGGGAGACGCAACCGTGCCGCCAAAGCGACTCTTTTGTATTTTCTTTACTCCGTTTTGCCGAAAGAGTTGCCCTTCTTTCTCAGGCGGTACTCGCGGCGGATGAGCCCCTGCTCGACCAACTCGTCGGTGCTCTGCGCGGGCATCGAATAATCGACGGGCTCGCGCTCCTTCCGGACAATGCCGCTGCGCTCCATGACCTTCGCGATGAGATCGATCGCGAGCCGTGCGCGCTTCTCGTTCTTGATGCGGAAAAGGCAAGGGGTATCTTCGTTCGATTTGTTGGGGGAAGCGTCCTCCACCTTGTAGCGGGTATCCGCGTATTCCGCGGGATCGAGCGGCAGATACAGGCAAAGGGTATTGCCGCGGAAATTCATTTTCGCAACATAATTTCCCGCGCACTTGTACGTTTCGCGCTTCCAGCTTACGCGGTCGTGCACTTTTTTATAACAGAGCAACTCGTTTTTGATCATCGAATAGAAGCGCTGGGTATCTTCGTCCGCCTGAATGAGGCGCGCCGTAAAACTTCTGTCGATATGGAGCACCCGCTCGTAGCCGTCCTCGTCCGCAATAGCGACTTCCTCTTCGTCGTCTCCCGCCTCCGCGCTGACGACGGAGACCTGATAAGTCGCCGACATGCCGCGGTAGCTGATCTTCACTTCGGGCATGCCCTCCGCCGACATATCGGGCTCCTCGACTTCGTAATCCTCCACCTGCTCGTTGAACGGTTCCGAATCGTAATCGGCGGTGACAATGAGCCCCATGCAGTTGAACTCCTCGCCCACGACGAATTCGCGGCGGACGACGCTCGTATCGAGGGTGATGCCGACGAGCGAACGCCCTTCGATGACGAAAATGGGATAGGTCTGCGTGAACGCGCCGTAACGGACGACGACGTCGACGATCGCCTCGCGGGAGAGATCGGGCGTTTCCACCGTGAAATCGGTCACCCGCTCCTCCGTGGGCTCGTCGGCGTAACGGGCGATGACGCCGAGCCCCTCGCTGTCGAAAGTTTCGCCGACAAAGAAGTCGGTCTTTACGACGCTCAGATCGAGCTCGATCCCGATGGGCTCGCGCGCCGCTTCTTTTACTTCGATCATGTACACTTCGGTGAAATCGCCGCAATGGACGGCGACCGCCTTTTCGCCCGCTTCGTCCGTGGAAGGGATATCGACCGTGTAGAGGAACACTTCCTCTGTAAAGGGTTCGGCGCTGTACTTCATCCTTACGACGAGACCGCCGTAGTCGAAGCGCTCGCCGACGGTGAATTCGCGGCGCACGCCGGACAGATCGAGCTCGACGCCCATCGGGACGCGCGCCGTCTCGACGGGAGAAACGTCGATCGTGTAAAACGCGGTAAAGCCGCCGTATTTTACCGTGACGGTAGGCTTGCCTTCGCGGCTCATCACGGGCTCTTCCACCGTAAAATCGGTTATGGTCTCGGTGCGGGGCTCACTGTCGTAATTCGCCGTTACGATCAGCCCGTCGTAGTTGAAGTAGTCCCCTACCTTGAAACTGCGTTGTACCGCCGAAGCGTCCACCGAGATCCCGACAAGTTCGCGTTCTTTCGTTGCGGGCGACGTTTCGCCGACGAGAATGTTTTGCTTCCGCTTATTCCCCGCGTACTTGCGCAGCATCAGAATCGCGAACACAATGAGCGCGATCGCCGCCAAGGCGGCCTGCGCGAGCATCAAAAAGAGCACCGTCGTGGAGACGGTCCATTGCATTTCCCGTCCGAACAGGACGAACGCATATAAATTCGACATTCCTTACCTCTCCTTATCTCCGCGAGATCCGACCGCGGAGACGGCATTCTAACCGATTATACTTTCATTATAAAATAGTTTGTGAAAAAATGCAAGAGTTTCACCGATACTTTTTCGGAAATCCGAAACAAATTCCGCTGAAAAAACAAACATTTCGCCAAAAAACAGACAACTCTTTCCGTTTTTCTCCGCCGCCGCCTGAATTTTCCTCGCCGCGGACCGTTTTCCGAGGAAGGCGCGCTCAGCCGTTGACCTCCGCCGAGAATTCCCCGACCGCCGCCGCGATGTCCCCGCCCGCTCCGACTTTTTGCAACAGTTTCCACCATGCCGTGCGCGCTTCCGCCCAGCCGGGGGTGACCTGGTAATAATCTCCGAGATATTGGCGGAATGTGCCGTACTCGATCATGAGACGGTCGTTGACGTAAAGATCGTTCGTCCGCACGGGCCAATAGGCGGAGGCGTAAACGGCGCGCGAATAGTTCGCCTCCTCGTTCATATAGCGGATGAAACTCTTTGCCGCGCTGAGACGGGCGGCGTTTCCGTTATCGAATATGCCGAAGCCCCAGATGCCGCCCTGCAATTCGGGCGTCTTGCCCTCAGGCGTGGGGAATGCCATCGGGAAAACGTCGAAATCGAGGTTGACGTTGTTCATCGTCTGCTGTAATTCGATGGAGACGTTCCAGCAGAACGACATTGCGAGCTCGCCGTTGCAGAACGCCTCGATCTCGGTGGAGCCCACGAGCGTGGGATCGAAACGGATCCCCTCCGTGTCGCGCAAAAACTGTAACGCTTTGATATTTTCTTCGCTCTCCACCGTATAGACGGTGTGCTCTTTGTCGGTAAATCTTCCGCCGAACAGATTGGTGACGAGGGCGCGCGTGCCCTGGTCTCCCCCCTGCCCTTCGCAGTAGACGGCAGCGACGTCCTGCTCGATGCCGTTCGCCTCGTAATAGCCGACGATCGCCTCCACCGCCGAGCGGAATCCTTCCGTCGTCCAGGTGTGACGCGCTTCGTCGATATACTGCCACGCGCCCGCCGCCTCGAAGAGATCGCGGTTGATCGCCATGCAGTGCGTCGTCATGCAAAGCGGATAGACATAATAATCGCCCGCGCCGTCGTGGCAGGCTTCCCGCACGTTTTCGAAGATGCTCTGCGCGCTCTCCTCTTCCCACAGGTCGTTGAGGGGCGCCATGAGACCCCGCGCCGCCCAGTTGGCGACCAGCCGCTCAGGTCCCTCGAAGATCAGATCGGGCGTTTTGCCCTGCGCGATCGCCTCTTCCACCTCGGCGTCCCCCGTGTTGTAATCGACCGAGAGGACGCTCAGACGGATCTCCGGGTGCTCCTTCTGGAATCCCGCGACGAGGTTGGAGACCCGCCCCTTGTTCCCCCACCCGCCGACGGGGTACGTCCACAGGGAAAGTTCCACGGGATCGGGCGTCTCGCGGGAAGGGTCCTCTTTGCCCGAAGAGGTCCCGCCCGAACAGGCGGGAAGAAGGAGGGCGGCGCATACCGCAAAAATCGAGATAAGACGTTTCATATTATTCCCCTTATTCCTCCGCTCCGCTCTCTCCGATATATTGCGCCAAAAGGCGGGAAAGTTCTTCCATATCGATGGGTTTCGCCGTGTGGGCGTTCATGCCGCAGGCAAGACAGCGGTCCACGTCGTCGGAAAAGGCGTCTGCGCTCATCGCGATGATGGGGATCGTCTTTGCGTCGGAGCGCGGCATGGCGCGGATCGCCTCCGTCGCCTCGTAGCCCGACATTACGGGCATACGGATGTCCATGAGGATGGCGTCGTACCCGCCTTCGGGCGACTGTGCGAACATTTCGGCGCACACCTTGCCGTTCTCCGCGCTGTCCACGCGGATGCCGATCTCCGAGAGCAGTTCTTCGGCGATCTCGCGGTTGAGGTCGTTGTCCTCGGCGAGCAGGATGCGCTTCCCGCGGAAGCAATAGACATGTTTTTCCTCCCCGTCCGCCGCGCGAAGTTCCCGCTTGCAGGCGGTCATAAGCCCCCGCGCGAGGTTGGAGGGGAAAACGGGTTTGAAAATGACGCCGTCGGGCTCCGTTCCGCCGCGGACGGGGGAGAGCGTCCATTCCGACGCCGCTAAAACGACGACCGCCGTATCTTCGCCGCAGACTTCGCGCACCGACCGCACGAGCCCAGGTCCTTCCGCTTCGGGAAGCCCGTCGTCCAAAAGGACGGCGCGGTATTCCTTCCCCGTAAGGCGGCTCCCGCCCAGCATTGCGATCGCCTCTTCGACGCCGTGCGCCGCCGCGGCAAGACACCCGACCGACCGTAGCGTATCGGAGATACATTTCGCGAACAGCTCGTCGCAGGAGACGATCAGGACCTCCCATTCGGGCAGTTCTTTTCTCTCCGCCTCTTCGGCGACGCCGAGATCGAACACGACATGGAATTCCGTGCCGCGGTTGGGTTCGCTTGTAACGCGGATCGTCCCGCCGAGAGCGTCCACGAGGTATTTCGTGATCGCCATTCCGAGCCCGGAGCCCTCCGTCTTTTGCACCCGCGCGTTGTCCTCGCGGGCGAAGGCGTCGAATACCCGATTGAGGAATTCCTCCGTCATGCCGATGCCCGTATCTTTGACGAGCAGGTTGAGACGGGTATAATTTTCCCCTTCGGGAGAGGGTTCTTCGTAACAGGTTATGGAGACGCTCCCCTCTTTCGGCGTGAATTTGACCGCGTTCCCCAACAAGTTGAGAAGAATCTGGCTGAAACGCACGCTGTCGCACAGAACGTATTCGTGAGTGACGTCGTAGACGTAGACGCCGAGTTTTTGCTTTTTGGCGTTGGTCTGCGCCTGTATCATGTTGACGGCGCCCGCCAAAACCTCTTGGAGGGACATCCGCTCCATGTGGAGTTCAAGCTTGCCGCTCTCGATCTTCGACATATCGAGGATATCGTTGATGAGCCTGAGCAGATGACGGCTCGAAAGGGAGATCTTGTTCAGACAATTCCGCACCTGTTCTGGATCGTCGAGATTCGCTTCCGCGATCGCGGTCATGCCCACGATGCCGTTCATCGGCGTGCGGATGTCGTGGCTCATGTTGGAGAGGAATTCGCTCTTCGCCCGGTTTGCGCGTTCCGCCGCGCTCCGCGCCGTTTCCAGCTCGCGCATGTGCTTGCGCGAAAGGTGGAAATAGTATGCGAACAAAGCGATCAGGGCGATCAGGATCACGAGACAGCTCATCACCGCGGCAAAGATCCAATAGCTGCCCAACGAGTCGATGGTGAGATCGAGCGGACCGTAGGGCAGGAAGAGGAGCATATACCAGTCGGAAGAGGGCAAAGAGGTGCCGTATTGATACCTTCGGATCCCGTCGAGGGTAAATTCCCCCATGAAATTGCTGTTCGAAGCCATCGCCGTCTTGATCTCTTCGAGATATTCTTCGCTGCTCCTGCCCTTTACATGGTACTTTTCAAGGACGCGGGTGAAATAATTCTCGTCCTTAACGTCGTCATCGCGGATGATAAAATTCCCGTTGCGGTCGATGATGAAATAATAGAAGATCGCGTTTTCGGTCGTTAAAGAGAGGGTGTCGCCGATATAGCCGCTCGGAAACGCCGCCACGAGCGCCATGCTCTTCTTTCCGCCCGTCATGGAATACTCCGCGGGGATCCCCATGAGGACGAGGTCTTTCCCCTCTTTGTCCTTTTCCCGTCCGAGCGCCATGATCTCCTCCCCGCGCGAGAGGGCGTCGCGGAAGGAATCGTCTAAAACTTCCATTTCGTTGCCGAAGAGCATTTCGAAATTGCCGTCTGCATCGTACAGCGCCAGATGGTCGAAATCGCGGGTGCGGGCATACGAGCAGAGCAACGCGCGCACCGAATCTTCCCGCTGGTTGCGTCCGGGCGGCACCGCGTCGGTGAGGGCGCTCACTTGCGAAAGACGCAACTCGATCGTCGTTCCGAAGTGCGCCGCCGCCTGTTCGCTCATCCCCGCCATGTACAGCGTGCCCAGCTCGCCGATAACATCCGCCCCGCGTTTGTTCATGCGCCACGTCATATACGAAAAAACCAAAACGCACAGCAAAGAAATACAGACGATACTGACGATGAGAAATCTGACAGTCCTGTTTTTCATGGAAGAGCCTCTTAAAAACGCACTTTTGCGGATTTATTCCCAAGGATTATATCATACTCATGAAGAAAAGTAAAGTATTGTGAATCTTTTTTCCCGAAAATCATGTTCCGCGCAGAGAAAATTGCAGAATGCGTGCCGAAAAATGACAACGCAACAAGAGGAAAGAGCTCGCAAAAACGCTCGGATATTTTTTCGAAAAAGTAGACGGGCGCCCCCTTGTACAAGGCTTATGAGCGCCCTTTGAAGGTCGCATGGTTTTTCTTCGTGATGTGAAAGGTCAGTTCCGTCATCGTTATCATCAGGATCACAAAAATCAACAAATAAACGGGCATAGCCGAAAAACCGATCGTTTTTCCGATAAGTCCGAACAAGGGCGGAATTGCGGTGGTTCCCAGATAGGCGCTTGCCATCTGGATGCCGATGATTGCGCCCGAATTTTCCGCGCCGAAATTGTTCGGCGTAGAATGTATGATACAAGGATAAATCGGCGCACAACCAAGTCCGATCACGATAAACGCGGCGATTGCAAACGCATAGGCGTCTACGGGGAGCGATAATAAAAGGATGCCGCACGCGAGAATGCAAGTACCGATGACGATCATCTTTCTGTCGCCGAATCTTTCGGTGATAAAACCGCTTATAAACCGCCCTGCCGTCAATCCGATATAAAACAGCGACGCCAGATTCGCCGCTTGTTCTGCCGAAAGTTTCTTGACTTCGACGAAATAGGTGCTTGCCCAGTACATGGTCGTCGCTTCTGCGGCGCAATAAGAAAAAAAGCCGAGGAGTAAAAACGGGACCCCTTTGATTTTCAGTGCGCCGATGAGCCCGACGCTCTTTTGCCGCTGCGCTTCATCCGCATTTCTGTTCCCCTTCCAGAGCGGCAGAGAAAGCAGCATGATGACCGCGATTGCAAGCTGTATGAATCCCACGATGCGGTAACCGTCGCGCCAGCTTGCATTCGTTACCGCGTAGCCCATAATAAACGGGCTGACGATCGTTCCGACCCCCCAGAAACAGTGCAGCCAGCTCATGTGTTTTGCCTGATAATGTAATGCGATATAGTTGTTCAATGCGGCGTCTATTGCACCTGCGCCCAAACCGTAGGGAATGGCAAAAACGATAAGCGTCCAGAAACGGGCAGAAAAGGAAAACCCAAACAGCGCCACTACCGTAAGAAAAATACTTACCGAAGTAACCGTTCTCGTTCCGAACCTATGGGTAAGTTTATCGGACAAAAGACTCGATATGACCGTTCCGCATGAGATGGTCATAGAAACAAATCCCATATAGGAAACGGGGATATTCAGCTCCGGGTAAATTGCGGGCCAACCCGCGCCGAGAAGCGAATCGGGAAGTCCCAGACTGATAAATACAAGATAAATGACTGCAAGCAATAAACTGTACATTTTATATTATTATCTATGCGAAATTCTGTTTTTCGCTATCATTAGCACAAGCCCCGCAGACACAGATTAGTAAAATTCCGATAATTGCTTCAATACTGCCCATCAGATAAAGTAATTTTTTCATTTGCTCTCCTACATGTTAAATAAATTCCTGTTTCGCTTTGATTATAGCACAATTTTGAAAGAAAAGCAAGATGCAAAATTGCATGGGATAGGGTGACGTTTTGGAATTTCTCTAATTACGTCATGTTGAACGAAGGCGTTAGCCGTAGTTGAAACATCGCCTTGGCGTTAAGACTGCGGAGACCCTTCGACACGCCTCGCTTCGCTCGGCGGCTCAGGGTGACATATTTGGAATGCTCGTCCGCTACTTCGGAGCTACGCTCCTCGTGCCGTGCTTAGAGAAACAGAACATCGCACGGGGCAGGGTGACATATTTGGAATGCTCGTCCGCTACTTCGGGGCTTCGCTCCTCGTGCCGTGCTTAGAGAACAGAACATCGCACGGGGCAGGGTGACATATTAGGAAAGGGTCGGGGCAGGGGGACATATTTAGAACGTGCGGACGAGGCAGAGGGACATTACAAGAACAGCGGGACGGAAAACCGTCCCGCTGTTCTTGGCGCAGAGAAGAGGATTCGCGCCTTTGGCGGCGCTTGTGTTGGTTGTGTCCAACACAAGCCCACCTCACCACGGTTCGGCTGTCGCGAGACGCTCACAGCGCACTGCGCTGTTGAGCAAGAATCTCTCGCTCCACCCCGGTTGACGATTATCAATCGTCAAGTTTGCGGCAAGCTACTTCGTTTCCCCGCAATCCGCCCGCAAACCGATTGCTCCCGCAATCGCCTCCACCCTCGAATCCTCCTCCGTATCCGTTTAACACAAGAACAGCGGGATGAAAAATCATCCCGCTGTTCTTGGCGCAGAGAAGAGGATTCGAACCTCCGGTAAGCTTTTGACCTACACACGATTTCCAATCGTGCTCCTTAAACCTCTCGGACATCTCTGCAAAAGACAATCGTTATTTTACACGAATCCGAAAAAAAATGCAACTGTTTTCCATATCTTTTTTCGGATATTTTTTCCCGCCGCGCGCCGAGACCCGACATCGCCCCCATTGCGCAAAAAAACGGCGGCCCGCCGTTTTTTTGCCTATTTCCTCAAAACCTCGATGAACGCCTTCAACGCATACGAGGGATTCGCGTTCCTCGGAAGCGCCATTCCGACCGAACGGAGCGGCAATGCGGGCGTAACGTCCAGCTCGAAAAATGCCCCTTCGCGCAGTTTGTTCATGGCATATTCGCGCGGAATGCAACCAATCCCCATCCCGTCGGCGACCAACCGCTTCATAAAGCCCCAGCTGTCCACCTCGATGATGGGCACGAGCTTGATGCCGAGCTGGCGGCAGAATCGGTCGAAGGATTCCCGCGAGATCATGCGGGGTTCCATGAGCAGAAGCGGATACTGTTGCAGCTCGCGCATTTCGAGCTTCTTCCCCTTCAAAAAGGAAAACGCCTCGCCCGCCACAAAAATATCCGTGAGCATCATGACCGTGTCGGTAAGGTGGATGCCCTCGTCCTCGTCGATGGGAAGATTCAAAAAGCCGATGTCGCAACGGTCGTTTTTGAGGTGCTCGATGGTCTTGGGCGAAGTATCGGTGATGAGTTCCAGCTTCACCTGCGGATAGAGCTTGTGATATTCCACGAGCTTTTCCGCAAGACAATACTGAAAGATCGTTTCGGAGGCGCCGACCCTGAGGGTGCCCGTCGCCTTGTTTTTGAGCTCGGATAACCGCTCTTCTACGCCGTTCAATAGTTGAAGCGCCCGCTCGACGTCGGGATAGACGAGCTCGCCGCCCTGCGCGGAGAGTTCCATTCCCTTGTGCAAGCGGTTGAACAGCGTTGTGCCGAGTTGCTGTTCGAGCTGTTTGATCGCCTGCGACACCGCGGGCTGGGAGATATACAGCTCTTCCGCCGCCTTCGTGAGGCTTCCGCACTTCGCGACCGTATAAAATACCTTGTAGAGCTCCAAATTGACCATACCCTTCCCTCCTTTTCGTTCTTTCGAATGATTGATTCGCGATTTATTTGCCGACGCAGAATTTGGAAAAGATCTCCGAGATAATCTCTTCCGTCGCCGTCTCTCCGTCGATCTCGCCGAGCGCGAGATAGGCGCGCTTGATGTCCTCGGCGTAGAGCTCGGCATACAGCCCGTCCTCCGCCGCCGAGAGCGCCGCCTTTACCCCTTCGAGCGCGCGGACGACCGCTCCGTAGTGCCGTTCCTCCATGAGATACGCCTCGTCGCCGCCGCCGAAGCCGCGCTCGTAAAGCAGTTCTTTCAGCCTCCCGATCCCCTCGCCCGTGACAGACGAGAGGTTGACGTCGCAATCTTCCTGCCGCCGTAAATCGCACTTCGCCCCGACCGTGATCACGGGGACGTCGGGAAAATCGGGGCGGGGCTCTTCTCCCTCTTTCAGCCAGACGATGACGTCCGCGCCGCGGATCGCGTTTTCCGCACGGCGGATCCCCTCCCGTTCCACCTCGTCGGCGCTCTCTCTCAGCCCCGCCGTATCGGTGACGCAAAAGAGCACGCCGCCGATCTCCAAAGAGCCGTCCAGAATATCCCTTGTGGTGCCCGCATGCGGAGAGACGATCGCGCGGTCGTACCCGACGAGCGCGTTCAGAAGAGAGCTCTTTCCGACGTTCGGGGCGCCGCAGAGGGCGACGTTGACCCCCGCCTTGATCTTTTTGCCCGTTCGGTACTGCTTTTTGAGCGCTTCAAGGGAGCGGACCGCCGAGCCGAGCGCGGAGAGCGCCTGCGCGCGCACATCCGTCGAGAGATCCTCTTCGGGGTAATCGACGGAGGCGTCTATGCCGGCAAGGCATTCTTTGAGGGTCTCGCGGATCGCCCGCGTCTCGCGGGAGAGCCTCTCCCCGTAGAGCAAATAGCCCGCCCTGACCTGCGCCTTCGACTGCGCCGCGATCATCTCCCCCATCCCCTCGACGGCGGAAAGGGAGAGTTTTCCGTTCAGAAAGGCGCGCTTGGTGAATTCCCCCGCTTCGGCGAGCCGTGCGCCGAGCGAAAGGGTGCGTCCGAGCACGCCGCGCGCGATCTCGATCCCGCCGTGGCAGTGGAATTCCACCGTATCTTCCCCCGTAAAGGAGTGCGGCGCGCGAAAATACACGCACATTCCGTAATCGGAAAAGACGCCGCAATCGATCGTCCCCGGATACAGAACATTCGGCAAAAACTCCCCCTTGCGGGAAAACATGGCGCGGGCGACAGAGAGCGCCCCCTCGCCGCTCAGGCGGACGATCGCCACCCCGCCTTTTCCCTGCGCGGTCGCGATCGCCGAGATGGTATCGTTCATCCTTTTTTTCCTTCTATATCCTCATTATAACACATTCGGACGGAATTTGTAAAATGTTTTTCCGAAAAAAAGAGAATGCCGCCCGAAACACAGAGCCGTATCAGTGAAATTTTTTGATAAAAAAGAGCAACGGGGGGTTCCCGCTGCCCGAAATTTCCGATCGTAACGCCGCGATCCCGTTTTCAGAAGTCGGAAAACGGATTATCGTCCTTGCCGTCCTGCCCGCCGTCCTGCCCGCCGCCCTGCGGACCTTCCGCAGAGCCCGAAGAGCCACCGAACTCCGAAAACGGCGGATCGGCAGGAGGAGCGCCGTTTGCCGTGCCGCCGGGAGCGCCGGGCGCGCCGCCGGGCGTTCCGCCGCCGCGATAGCCGCCGTAGGGATCCATGCGGGAATATTCCGCCATTTTACGGCGCATGTACTCGTTGTAATCCACGGCGCGGTTGTTCCGCACGGCGAAAATCGTAAACCCGCGGGCGGGAAGGATCACGCTCAAAAAGACCATGAGGAAGGGTGCGCGGGCGTAATATTTGCGGTAGAACGCCGTGAACATGACCCAGAAAAAGACGATGGCGATGAACCAGACAAGATAGGTGAAGATGTCGCAGTAGAGAGAGGCGTCGGCGAGCCAGCGCATGCCCGCGGGGAGATAGCCCGGCATGAATCTCAGCCGGGTATAGCCCGAAACTTCGTCGAAACTCACTTCGTAATAATCCACCTTCGTGAGCAAAAACGTGATGACGATGTTAAAAATTTCGAGCGCCGCGTACAAGATCTCCAAGAGCATGGCGTACAGCCCGGCGCGCTTCATCTTCTGCCCGAAAAAGCTCGCCTCGCCCGCGACTTTTCCCGCAAAATAAGTGTTTGCAAAGGGAAGGAAGCCGAGCCAAGAATGTTTGATGCCCTCCCGCTTGGCGATCACATGCAGTCCGATCCCGCCGAAAACGAGCCCCAGAAGGTAGAGCCCGCCCGCGACGGCGAGGGTGATGACGAGCGCCAACCGCTGTGCCTCGATGTATTGCTCCACTGTATCGATGTCGATCGTGATGAAGCTCATGAAAAACTGCGGAATGGACATCCAGTCGAAAAATTCCATATTACTCCTCCGTGCCGAAGAGCGGCACGCCATAATTTACTTTCATAAGAACGAGCCCGCAGGCAGGCATCGTTTTGGCGAGGCACCCCCTCTCCCCCGTTTCGAAGGCGCGGGTGATCCCCTCCTCTTTGCCCGCGCCGACGGCGAACAGCTCCCCGCTCAGAATGCGGACCATGTTGTACAAAAATCCGTTGCCCGTGACCTCAATTTCATAACACGTTGCAAACATTTGGGGATATTCCCCGATCGCAACGGCGTAAATTTCCCGCTCGCTCGTTTTGGAGGTGAAGCCCGCCGAGCGGAACGCCGCGAAATCGTGCCGACCCGTGAGAAGCACCGCGGCGCGCTCCATCCGCATGGTATCGGGACGGAATTCAAGCCGCGCGGCATAGCGGTCGAGAAGGGGCTGCCGGGTTTGGGCGTAATAGGCGCGGTAGCGGTAGGTTTTCTGCTTCGCGGAGCGGGAAACGTCGAACCCGTCCGGGATCTGCGCGCTTCTCAACACCTTTACGTCGGGCGGGAGCAGACGGTTGAAGCAGGCGGCGAGCTTTTCCGCGGGGATCTTCGTTTCGCCGTCGAGCATAACGACCTGCCCCGCCGCATGCACGCCGGCGTCCGTTCTGCCGCTCGCCGTGAGCGCGGTGGGTACGCCGAAGATGACGGAGGCGGCGTCCTCCATGACCCGTTGCACGGTGCGCCCGTTCGGTTGGGTCTGCCAGCCCGAAAAATCGGTGCCGTCGTAACTTGTCAGAAGCGCATATCTCATAACGGAAAAACGGGGAAGAACCGCAGGACGACGATCCCGCCGATGAGGGCGGCAAGCAACAGGGCGGCAAGCAGGTCCCGCCACGAAAAACGCAATTTTTTATACTTCGTCCTTGCCTTTCCGCCCGAATAACAGCGGGCGTCCATGGCGTCGCCGAGCTCGTCCGCCCGCCGGAACGCCGAAAGGAGCAAGGGGATGAGCACGGGCACGATCGCCCCGATCCGCTTGCCGACGCCGCCCGTATCGAAATTCGCTCCCCGCGCCTTCTGCGCGTTTATGATGCGCTCGGTCTCGTCGAGCAGAATGGGAATAAAGCGCAACGCGATGCTCATGATGAGCGCCAGCTCGTGAACGGGGAATCTGACCCATTTCAGGGGGGAGAGCAAGCTCTCGATCCCGTCCGTCAAAGAGACGGGCGTCGTGGTATAGGTGAGCAGGGAAGAGCAGATGACGAGCAGAACAAGGCGCAGTGCGAGGAAGGCGGAAAAGATGAGCCCCTCCTTCGTGACGGTAAAGACCCAGCCGCTCCACAGCACCGTTTCCCCTCGGTAAAAGAAGATGTTGAGCGCCGCGGTGAAAAGCAGACAAAGAAGGCAGGTCATAAACCGGAAGCGCCTGACAAAGAGAGCTCTGATAATATCCTGATGGTAGGAGACAGAGTCATGCACAAGGTATTTAAGGCGGGTGTAGTCGTAAATATAGAGAGCAATATCTTGACCGTCAGCTTTGATGACGGGGCTCAGCGCCGGCTGCTTTCCTCGTTTTGCTCAAAGATTTAGAATTGTTTTGCAA